>CABSYH010000052.1:0-8928 GCA_902481965.1 uncultured Collinsella sp. | reverse complement strand
CGAGATTCCTCTACGTCTCGTGGGCTCGGAGATGTGTATAAGAGACAGCCCCTACTCCATCGACGACAACCTGTGGGGTCGTGCCATTGAGTGCGGCCACCTGGAGGATCCCTGGAACGAGCCGCTCGACGACGCCTGGGTTATGACCAAGAACCCCGAGGACACGCCGGACACCCCGACCTACACCGAGATTGAGTTTGAGGCCGGCAAGCCCGTCGCCGTCGACGGCAAGAAGATGAAGCTCTCCGAGATCGTCATCGCCCTCAACAAGATCTCCGGCGACAATGGCTTTGGCCGTCTCGATTTGGTCGAGGATCGCCTGGTGGGCCTTAAGAGCCGCGAGTGCTACGAGGTTCCCGGCGCCCTGACGCTCATCACCGCCCACAAGGCGCTCGAGGACATCTGCGTCGAGGGCGACCTGCTCAAGACCAAGATCAAGCTCGAGCAGGATTGGGCCACCGCCGTGTACAACGGCCAGTGGTACAGCCCGCTCAAAAACGCGCTCGATGCCTTTATGGCCGATACCCAGAAGTTCGTGACCGGCGCCGTCCGTCTGAAGTTCTTTAAGGGCAACTGCCATGTCGTCGGCCGCAAGAGCCCCTTCAGCCTCTACGACTACGGTCTGGCTACCTACGACCGCGACACCACGTTTGACGAGAAGGCCAGCGCCGGCTTTATCGAGATCGATACGCTGTCGCTCAAGACGTGGGCAAAGGTCCAGGGCCCCAGCTCTGCTGCCGCCCAGGCCTAGCGCTTCCTTCCCTTGGTATCCGCGCGGCCCATCCGCGTGATACATAACGGGCGCACGGGGTCCCTACCTTTCGTTATGCTTGCTGACACTTCTTAACATCGGTGGCCCCTACGTTCCGCCCGCATATATGATGCCGCGTCTGCGGCTGAGTCCGAGCCCCGCCGGGGTTGTCCGGCGGGGCTCCTTCTATCAATTTGGCGGCTCTGCGCCTATATATATGAGGAGTATCCATTATGTTCAATGCTATCGCGCATGCTTTACTTGCCCTCGCGCCCGAGTTCGATGCTGCAAGGGTCGAGGACGTCCCTATGAGCCTGAAGGCCTGGATCGATGGTTCGCAGGGCAACATCCGGAGGGAGACGTTGGGCGCCAAGTGCATGGCGCGTCACTTCTTTGCAAATTAGCTACATGGCTCTGCACACGGTGGGGAATGTGTAAAACTAGCGGTTGAAAAATCGCTTTAGCGATATGGCGCATTGCTTTGGGCGCTTGTTTTGGAATTTGGAGAAAGGGGACGGTTCCATGGCTCTTTGGGGCGGTCGTTTTGAGGCAGGCGTGGCCGAGGTCACGCAGGAGTTTGGCGCGTCGCTGCCGGTCGACAAGCATCTCTATAAGCAGGATATCGCCGGCTCTAAGGCGCATGCCAAAATGCTGGCGGCCCAGGGCATCATCAGTGCCGAGGACGAGCAGACGATTGCCAAGGGCCTGACCGGAATCGAACAGGATATCGATGCCGGCAACTTTACCTTCGACATCAACGACGAAGACATTCATATGTCCATCGAGAGCGAGCTGACGCGTCGCATCGGCGAGGCCGGTAAGCGCTTGCATACCGGACGTTCGCGCAACGACCAGGTGGCGACCGACACACGCCTGGGCGTCAAGGCGCTGGCCAAGGAGCTCATGGAGGCCAATCTTGAGCTGCGCCATGTGCTGGTGGATGCGGCCAAGAAGTACGACAAGGTGATTCTGCCGGGCTACACGCACATGCAGCACGCTCAGCCCGTGCTGCTGTCGCATCATCTGCTGGCGTATTCCTGGATGTTCGCGCGCGACTTTACGCGCCTGAAGGCCGCCTTTGATGCCGCCGACAACTGCCCGCTGGGTGCTGCCGCGCTTGCCGGTACGAGCTATCCGCTCGATCGTCAGATGACGGCTGCCGAACTTGGCTTTGCGGGTGTGATTCCCAACTCGCTCGATGCGGTTTCCGACCGTGATTTCCTGCTCGATCTGCATTACGCCGGATCCGTCATGGCGATGCACCTGTCGCGTCTTTCCGAGGAGATCGTGCTGTGGTCGAGCTCCGAATTTGGCTTTATCACGCTTTCAGACTCCTACTCCACCGGCTCGTCTATCATGCCGCAGAAGAAGAATCCCGACTTTGCCGAGCTTATTCGCGGCAAGAGCGGCCGTGTGTATGGCAACCTGGTGCAGCTGCTCGTGACCATGAAAGGCCTGCCGCTTGCTTATAACAAGGATTTGCAGGAGGACAAGGAGGGCGCGCTCGATACCGCCCATACGCTCATGCAGTGCCTGTCGGTTATGGCCGGTATGATTTCGACTTGGGCCGTCAACGAGGATGCCATGGCGCGCGAGTGCGGCGTGGGTCACCTTGCCGCCACCGATGTTGCCGATTACCTGGCTAAGCGTGGTCTGCCGTTCCGCGAGGCTCATGCCGTGGTGGGGCATCTGGTTCTGATGTGTGAGAAGCGCGGCTGCAATCTTGAGGACCTGCCGTTTGAGGTGTTCCATGAGGCAAGCCCGCTCTTTGAGCGCGACATTACCGAGGCGCTCGACATCCCGTCGATTGTCGCCGCGCGCACGACCGAGGGCGGCACCGCCCCTGCCGCCGTTGCCGTGCAGCTGCAGCGCGCCGAGGCACAGCTCGTGGCCGACGAGGGCGTGTTTGGATCGCTGACTAAGGCCGTCGAGATGGGCCACGGGGTAAAGTAGGGATTTGGCTGAAGCCGTTTTGGCCATTTATTGATAAATCGTTTTCACTTTACGGGCGCCTGTGGATGCGGACGCCCGTATTTTGTTGCTATGGGGGAGGGGCTTGTCGAGAACTTCTGTAGGACCTTTGGGCAGGTTGTGAAGGGGGTACGTTCGCGGGCGGCAACCGACCGCCTGCTCTGTTCGCTGCGGTTGATGGGCGGTCGGATGGTACTCTAATTGGGCTTCGAAACAGAAGTGACACATATGGAACGCTTCAATAAATTGCAACGTTTCAATAAACAGCTTTTTGTTTAACTGCAGCTAAAACTCTGTTACGATGCAGTCCAGGCGGGTGCCGGAATGGGACTTGGGCACGCGCGAACCTACTTGAAAGGCTACCTTATGGCTATCGAGAAGACCTTCATCATGATTAAGCCCGACGCCGTGCGCGACCGCAAGATCGGCGAGATTGTTGCTCGCATTGAGCGCAGCGGCCTTGTCATCGAGCGCATGGAGATGACCACGCTCGAGCGCGCTACCGTCGAGGAGCACTACGCCCATCTGGCCGACAAGCCCTTCTTTGGCGGTCTCTGTGACTTTATGACGAGCGGTCCGGTCGTCAAGATGGTCGTTTCCGGTCTCTCCGCTGTTGCTAAGATGCGCACCCTCATGGGCGCTACTAATCCGCTTGACGCTGCTCCCGGCACAATTCGCGGCGATTTCGCTGTCGATGTCAACGCCAACGTGATCCACGGCTCCGACTGCTTGGAGAACGCCGAGATTGAGATCAAGCGCTTCTTTGGCTAAACCAGCTTTGACTCCTTAAAGCTGTTAGCGTGTGGCTTGGGCGCCGCGGAACTCCATCCGCGGCGCTCTTTTATACCAAAACCTATGAAGGGGCCCGCTCGGATATGAGTTCCGAGCGGGCCCCTGCTGTTAGCTTGTGGCACTGAGTAGTTTAGGCCTCGTCGACGACCTTGAGGCCGCGCGTGTGGTCGATCTCGTTGAGGAGGTTAACGCGACGCTCGTGACGACCGCCCTCAAACTCGGCGTCGAGCCACTCGTCGACAATCATCTTGGCGAGCTCGGAGCCCACGACGCGGGCGCCAAAGGCGAGCACGTTGGTGTTGTTGTGCATACGGGAGAGCTTGGCGCTGAAGGGCTCGGAGCACACGACGGCGCGCACGCCCTCTACCTTGTTAGCAGCCAGGCTGATCCCGACACCGGTGCCACAGATGAGGATGCCCAGGTCGACGTCGCCGTTGGCAACGGCCTTACCCACCTTGTAGCCGGCGATGGGGTAGTCAAAGCTCTCGGAGGTGTCGGTGCCAAAGTTCACGACCTCGCAGCCGCGCTCCTTCAGGTGCTCGGAAATGATGTTCTTGAGCTCGACGGCGGCGTGGTCGTTACCGATACCGATCTTCATGGATGGTTCCTCTCTGGTCTGTGCGGCGCAAATGCTAAAGGTGTTTACCGCGTTCGACTGCATGATAGCGCGACTTTTGCGTAAACGCTCGAGCGTTTTTTGGTCAAACGCTTTAGCAGGCAACAAGACTGGCTTCTCGTGAATGAATGTCGTCAGTTTGCGCTTGAGCGCCGTCTGCCGGAACCATGGTTGCGGTTTTTGATGCATTGTTATCAAATAAAGGAGCTAACTTTTTTGAGAGCCCAGCCCGTTATGCAAGCAGGAGATACCTATGCCTACCGATTCCATCCGTGATGCCGCGTTTTGCGATGTTTTGAACCGCGAGCTTGTCTGTGCACTCGGCTGCACCGAGCCCATTGCCGTTGCCTATGCAGCGGCGCTGGCGAGCCAGACGCTCGGTTGCGAACCCGATCACATGGACGTTGCCTGCTCGGGCAACATCATCAAGAACGTTAAGAGCGTGACCGTGCCCAATTCGGGCGGAATGCATGGTATTGAGGCTGCGGCCGTGCTGGGTGCCGTGGGCGGCGACGCCAAGAGCGCTCTCGAGGTGCTCGAGAGCGTTGACGATAAAGACCGTGCGCGCGTGTCCGAGCTCCTCGCCGACGCCGGCTACTGCGATGTGTCGCTTGTCGAGGGTGTGCCCAACCTCTACATCAAGGTGACTGCGACGGCCGGGGGCCATACCGCGGTCGTCGAGATTACCGACCACCACACCAATGTCACGTGCCATACGCTCGACGGTATTCCGGTGTGCGGCAAGTCGGCGGGGGAGTGTGCCGCCTGCGCCGAGCGCGTCGTGGCCGAGCGGGCGGCAGATAATGCCGATACGCCCATGTCGATTGAGACTATCATCGACTTTATCGAGGACGGTGACATTGAGGACGCCCGCGCTGCCGTTGAGCGTCAGATTGAGCTGAATGGCGTAATCAGTGCCGAGGGCCTTGCGCACGCTTGGGGCGCCGAGGTGGGTCGTACGCTGCTGGGTGCTCGTGCCGATGACGTCGCCTGCCGTGCCCGTGCCCGTGCGGCCGCCGGGTCCGACGCCCGCATGAACGGCTGCGCGCTGCCGGTCGCCATTGTGTGCGGCTCGGGCAATCAGGGCATTACCTGCGCATTGCCCGTCATGGAGTATGCCGAGTACCTGCGTTGCGACCACGAGCGCCTGGTGCGCGCCGTGATGCTGTCCGATCTTATCGCCGTGCATATCAAGAGCTATATTGGTGCGCTCTCGGCGTTTTGCGGTGCTATTTGCGCCGCGTGCGGCGCCGGCGCCGCGATTACCTGGCTGTGCGGTGGCACGCGCGAGCAGATTGGCGCGACGGTCTCGAATACGCTTGGCAACGTGGGCGGCATCGTGTGCGACGGCGCCAAGGCGAGCTGTGCCGCCAAGATTTCCGCAGCCGTTGATGCGGCGATTCTGGGCCACGATATGGCCATGCAGGGTCGCGGCTTCCGCGCCGGCGAGGGCCTGATCCAAGATACCGTTGAGCAGACAATCGCCAGTATGGGCTACGTAGGCCGCGTGGGCATGAAGGACACCGACATCGAGATCCTCAACATCATGATCGGCAAAACCCAGGTGTGCTAGTTACGCGGTTTTACCAAACCGCGTAACCAGTCGACGCTGCAAACGCCCCTAAGCGGCAATCTGCCTTTCAATCGTCGGGCATGGCCAGAAGGCCTATGCCCTCCTCTTTCAAGGCACATTGCTCGCTTAGGGGCATTTTCGCTGACTTGTGCTCAACCTGCGGCGATATTTGGTTTGGAGCGAGGGGTCCTACGACAGTTCGTCGGCTACTTGGTGTTCGTAGAAGGCTTCTACTACGGCGTTAAAGTCGCGGGCGAAGTCTTCCATGGTTCCGCGCCAGGTGGCTCGGCCGGGTTTTCCCTGGCCAACATAGGCAGTTTGAATGCCGCAGGCGGGACTGGGGAAGTCGCGCTTGGGATCGTTGCCCACCATAAGGACCTCGTGCGGCTCGAGCCCCATCACCTGAAGCTGCTCTAGATAGTAGGTGGCATCGGGCTTGCAGCGGGTGGTGTTTCCCATGTGCGTGACGAGCTCAAAGGGGGCGTCGGCCAGGTCGCCCCAACCCATGCGGCACTCGATGGCCCCCTGCGGAAAGCTGGGGTTGGTAAAGAGCGCGCAACGTAGCCCTGCATCCTGTACGGCCTGAAGCGCGGCGTGTGCGCCCGGCATGGCGTGGGCGTTGATGACATCGTCGTTCTTGTACGGAAGAACTTCGCGGTCGTAGTAGGTAAACGCCTCGTAGATGAGTGGGTCCGAGAGGCAAATGCCGCACCGGCGCTCAACCTCTTCTTGGTAGAACTCAAGATTGGTGCGATTATCCGTGCCGCTTCGGCGATTGGCGTTGAGGTCGACCAAGATAGTGCCGAGGCGTGCCATCGTGCCACCGTGGCTGCGGCGACCGATATCCGCGAGCATCGACGAGACATCCTTAAAATAGCGAAGGATGAACGCGTTGAGGTTGATGCTGAGAAGCGTTTCGTCCATATCGAAAACGACTGCTTTGAGCACGCGGGCACCTTTCTCGATAAATCGTTCCAGAATCGTTGGCTCCGGATACTTTACCCCAAAGCCAAATGCCTGGCTGGTTATCGTCAAGTTGTGGAGACGTGTGTTCATAAGATTACGAAAAAGTCTCCACACGAGTAAAAAATCGCAGTTCACGCTTGAAATCGAACTCATTTCCCCGTAACCTATACGAACGTGATTGCATAAGCGTCACATTAGTATCTGTCGGCTCCCGAGTGTTCCTAAACGTTGTGTGCTTGTCGCACCCTTCTGTAGGTCCTAGCAATCGGGGCCCCGTAGTTCGAAAGGGGTCCACCTTTGAGTGAGATTCAGAACTCGTCCATTTTCTCTCTTGACGATGTCAATGAGGAGGAGATGAACAACCTCATCGACGGTACGATTACCGACTTTGATGAGGGCGATCTCGTTAACGGCACTGTCGTTAAGATCGAGCATGACGAGGTGCTCGTTGACATCGGATTCAAGTCCGAGGGCGTTATCCCGGTCCGCGAGCTGTCCATCCGCAAGGACGCTAACCCTGCAGACATCGTTGCACTCGGTGATCCCATCGAGGCTCTGGTTCTCCAGAAGGAGGACAAGGACGGTCGTCTGGTCCTGTCCAAGAAGCGTGCCGAGTACGAGCGTGCTTGGAACCGCATCGAGGAGAAGTTCAACTCCGGCGAGAACGTCGAGGGCGAGGTTATCGAGGTTGTCAAGGGCGGCCTGATCCTCGACATCGGCCTGCGTGGCTTCCTGCCCGCTTCCCTCGTCGACCTCCGTCGCGTCAAGGACCTCACCTCCTACATGGGCACCCGCATCGAGGCCCGCGTCATCGAGATGGACCGCAACCGCAACAACGTCGTCCTCTCCCGTCGCGTCGTGCTCGAGGAGTCCCGTAAGGCCGAGCGCTCCGAGATCCTGTCCAAGCTCAAGTCTGGCATGCGTCTCCAGGGCACCGTTTCCTCCATCGTCGACTTCGGCGCCTTCGTCGACCTCGGCGGTATCGACGGCCTCATCCACATCTCCGAGCTCTCCTGGAACCACGTCAACCATCCTTCCGAGGTTGTCAAGGTCGGCCAGGAGGTCGAGGTCGAGGTTCTCGACGTCGATCTCAACCGCGAGCGCATCTCCCTGGGTCTCAAGCAGACCACCGAGGATCCGTGGCGCGCACTGGTCAAGAAGTACCCCGTCGGCGCTATCGTCGAGGGCACTGTGACCAAGCTTGTTCCGTTCGGCGCTTTCGTCGACCTGGGCGAGGGCATCGAGGGCCTGGTGCACATCTCCGAGATGGCCAACAAGCACGTCGATCAGCCTTCTCAGGTCACCCATGTGGGCGACAAGGTTCAGGTCAAGGTCATGGAGATCGACCTCGACCGTCGTCGTATCTCCCTGTCCATGAAGTCCGCCGCTGAGACTCTGGGCGTCGAGATCGAGGTTACCCCGCTGCCTTCCGAGAAGAAGGACGAGGAGACCGACGCCGAGTAAATCGGTTTGACGATCACTTGTTTTAAGGGATCCGTCCGTAATGGACGGGTCCCTTTTTGCATTTGGTGCCGAGATACGCGATGCTGCCCATGCTGTACACAGGCTATTTGGTTGTCGGTGCATGAAAAAATGCCGACATCCCGCCTCGGGGAGGAGGCGGGAACGCACCGAGTAGACGGAGGGGTGCGGAGCGCGGTCGCGTCTCGACTGACGACGTTGCCCATCGACGGGACTATTGTAGCGCATGGGTGGTTCTTGGTTTATCGTGCGAGCGCTTGTTTTGTGCCGTTGCCTGCGGCAACGGTGTGCTACACTCTTGCACTGCTGAGTGGGCCAGACGGTCGCGCGATGTGCTGCTTGCAGTACGCGTGAGGAAAGTCCGGGCTCCAGAGGGCGGGATGCCGGCTAACGGCCGGGCGGAGTGATCCGACGGAAAGCGCCGCAGAAAAGAAGACTCCCACCTGCGCCGCAAGGCGTAAAGGGAAAAGCTGAAACGGTGGTGTAAGAGACCACCAGCGTCGTGGCAACACGGCGGCTTGGCAAGCCCCATCCGGAGCAAGCGCGAATAGGAACGCTATGGGCCGGCCCGGTCCGCGTTCGGGTAGCGTGCGTGGAGCTGCATGGTAACGTGCAGACAAGATAAATGACCGTTCACGACAGAACCCGGCTTATAGGCCCACTTGGCAACTATGTTGACGCTGCGAACCCGCCAGAGCGGCAATCTGCCTTTCAACTTCGGCGGCAGACCAGAAGGTCAATGCCGCCTCGTTTCAAGGCACCTTGCTCGCTCTGGCG
>CABSYH010000051.1:0-9010 GCA_902481965.1 uncultured Collinsella sp. | reverse complement strand
CACCTCTCTATTCGTCGGCAGCGTCAGATGTGTATAAGAGACAGTGCGAAGACAGCCGATGCCATCATTTCCCGTGCGGTGGAGCAGGGGATTAACTACCTGGACACGGCCTATCTCTATCCCGGCAACGAGGCGTGCGTGGGTGCGTCGCTTGAGCGCCTGGGCTTGCGCGACCAGGTTTTGCTCGCAACCAAGCTGCCGCATGCTTCGTGCAAATGCGCGGAGGATTTCGACCGGTTCTTCGACGAGCAACTGCGCCGCCTACGGACTGACCATATCGACTATTACCTCATGCACAACATTACCTCGCCCGCCCAGTGGGAACGTGTGGTGGCGTTGGGCATCGAGGACTGGATCGCGCAGCAAAAGGCTGCAGGGCGTATTCGTCAGATAGGCTTTTCGTACCACGGCAGCGCGGCGGACTTCCTTACGATGCTCGATGCGTATGAGTGGGACTTTTGCCAGATCCAGTACAACTACGCTGGAGAACGATATCAGGCGGGAACGGCGGGGCTCATGGCCGCCGCCGAGCGAGGTCTCGCGGTGTTTGTGATGGAGCCGCTTTTGGGCGGACGCTTGGCAGGCAAATTGCCTCCGCGGGCGCGCGCTGTTCTCGATGGTGCATGCGATCGGCATTTGCATACGCCTGCCGCTTGGGGGCTCTCGTGGGTGTGGAATCATCCCCAGGTGACCATGTTGCTTTCGGGTATGACCGATACCGCGCAGGTGGACGAGAATTCGTCACTGGCAGACCTCGCGTTGCCGAATTCGATGACGGCCAACCAGCTCGACACGATTGCGCGCGTGTTGATGGAGTTTGAGAAATCGAACCGTGTGCCCTGCACGGGATGCGGCTATTGCATGCCGTGCCCTAAAGGCATCAATATCCCTGGATGTTTTGCCGCCTACAACGCAAGCTATGCGCACAGCTGGTTTACGGGGCTGTCTCAATACTTTACGGCGAGCGCGGTGCGCACAAGCGAGCCCAAGTTGGTGAGCAATTGCGTCAAATGCGGCAAATGCGCGCGGCACTGCCCGCAGCACATCGATATTCCCGAGCGTCTCGACGATGTGCGCCGACGTTTCCAGCCTGGTCCCGTGACGGCGGTGCTTAAGGCCTTCGGCAAAACGCGCTCCTCATGACCCTTTTATAACTTGCGGTGGAATAGTTCCTGTTTGCGGCAGAATAGGGGCCAAACAGGAACTATTTCACCGCAACTGAAGGGGGCTGTCGTGGGTCATCGAGATTCATGTGATGATTTGCGTGAGGTTCGTTGGGGCGTTTTGGGCGCCGGGCACATTTCGCATCGATTTGCATCGTCGCTCAAGGAGGTGGACGGGGCACGGCTTGTGGCTGCGGCCGGCCGCACTCCTGCACATGTCGAGGAATTTTGCCGAGCGTTTTCGATCGATGCTGCGCATGGCCATGCCTCGGTCGACAATAACGGCGACGCGGCTTATGGCGCGCTGATTGCCGACCCCGATGTCGACGCAATCTACTTGGCTCTTCCGCATGGCATGCATACGCGTTGGGCCTGTCGCGCGCTGCGCGCCGGAAAGGCCGTGCTGTGCGAAAAGCCGGCCGTTTTGAGTGAGGAAGAGGCTCTCTCGATTGCCTCCATCTCTCGCGAGCGCGGCGTGCTGTTTATGGAGGCGATGAAGAATCGGTTTTGCCCGATGCGCACTCGCGTGAAGGACTTGCTTGCGTCGGGTGAGCTTGGCCGTATTGTCTCGATTGAAAGCGTGCAAAAGCTCGATTACGGCGAGTCTCCTTCGGGCTATCTGCTTGATCCGTTGCAGGGCGGCTGTCTATATGACATGGGCTGCTATGCGGTCGGTTGGTTTGAGGATTTGCTCGCGGGCGCGTGCGAGGTTTCGTCCCGTGAAGTTCGCTGGCGTGACGTATCGGGCGGTCGCGTCGATTGGGCCGACGAGATCCATATGAGCGTCGGCGGTATACCCATTCATATGGTGTGCGACGGCAAAGCAACATATGAAAGCCGCTTAACGATTGCCTGTGAGCGGGGTTCGTTGGAAATCGAGCGTCTCCATCGCCCCGAGCTCGCCCATGTGAAGTATTCCGACGGTCGAGTACTCGAAATCGATGCACCATTTGAAGTCGATGATTTTTACGGTGAGGCGTCGCATGCGACGCAGCTCATTCAGGCGGGGAAACTCGAAAGCCCCATCATGTCCCTAGCCGCCACACAGCGCTGTGCGCACATCATCGATGCGATTCGCTTGAAACTTTAGGGCGTGGGGGCATGGCGCCAGCGCTTGGAATGCCTGGAGGCCTTTGCTCCTGATGCCCCTTTTATAACTTGCGGTGGAATACGGTCTGTTTGCGCCAAAATAAGGCACCAATAGACCGTATTTTTCCGCAACTGATGAGGAGGGAGCTGGAGATGCTGACGATCGGGTGTCATCTTTCGACGACGAAGGGCTATCGGGCAATGGGGGAGACGGCGTTGTCCATTGGCGCCAATACCTTTGCGTTCTTTACGCGCAACCCGCGCGGTGGCAAGGCAAAAGAACTTGACATGGATGACGTGGCGGCTCTGCGCGAGCTTATGTCGCAAAACGACTTTGGACCGCTGGTGGCGCATGCCCCGTATACCTACAACCCCTGTTCTGCCAAAGAGCGGGCGCGCGAGTTCGCCTTGGAGGCTATGGCAGAGGACCTGCGGCGCATGGAGGCGCTGCCCGGCAACTACTACAACTTCCATCCCGGTGCGCATGTGGGGCAGGGCTCCGACGCCGGCATTCAGATGATTGTCGACACCCTGTGTCAGGTGATGTTTGAGGGCCAGCAGACGACGGTGCTGCTCGAGACCATGGCCGGCAAGGGCACCGAGGTGGGCCGCAGCTTTGAGGAACTGGCGTGCATTATCGAGGGCGTTGCCGCCAAGTGCCCAGAGCTGTCCGATAAGCTGGGCGTTTGTTTGGACACCTGCCATGTGAGCGATGCCGGCTACGACATCATCCATGATCTGGACGGCGTACTCGACGAGTTCGACCGCGTGGTGGGTATCGATCGCTTGCATGCCGTACACATCAACGATTCGAAGAACCCTTGTGGCGCCCATAAAGATCGTCACGAGTGCATCGGCAAGGGATACCTTGGCAGTGAGGAATTTGGTGGAGGTATGCAGGTTATGCAGAATATTGTATCGAATGGCCACTTGCGTTCGCTGCCGTTTATTTTGGAGACTCCGAACGAACTTGCAGGTTATGCAGCTGAAATTAGACTATTAAGGTCATTGCAGCAGTAATGACTGTCACAAAGTAGAGTATTCCATTCACGTTATGGGTTTGTTTCAATCAGTTTTCTCATTGCAGATTCGTAATTCCGGGTGCATAATAGCCAACAGTTTTTGCAGACCTCTGAATCAAACGAGGTCACCGGAAGGAGACTGATTATGAAGCTGAAGAAGCTTGGCGCATTTGCCGCCACGGGTGCTATGGCGCTCGCCCTTGCTCTGACGGGCTGCGGTTCGTCCAACGCCACCTCTGGTTCTGATGCCGGTTCCAGCAGCTCTGACGACGCTAAGGTCGAGAAGGTCGACGGCTCCAAGGAGTACGCGCTCGTCAAGGACGGCACGCTGACCGTCGGCACCTCTGCCGAGTACGCGCCGTTTGAGTACAAGGATGACAACGGCGACTACCAGGGCTTTGACCTTGAGCTCATCAAGGCTATCGGTGACAAGCTGGGCCTGGATGTCGAGTACGTCAACAATGACTTTGACACGCTGGTTCCGGGTGTCGCTTCGGGCGCCAAGTACGACGTCTCCATCGCGGCTATCACCGACACGCCCGAGCGTGAGAAGGAAGTCACTTTCTCCGATTCCTACTACATGGACGATCAGGCTATCGTGACCAAGGTCGATAACACCGACATCACGGCCGACAACTACAGCGAGAAGCTCAACAACGCCGACGCTACCATCATCGTTCAGTCTGGCTCGACCGCCGAGTCCTTTGCCCAGGAGAACTTCCCCAAGGCCAAGATCGTCCCCTACAAGGACGCTACCGAGTGCTTCAGCGCCCTGCAGTCCGATAAGGGTGACGCCGTAGTCACCAACCGCTCCGTTGCCAGCCAGCTGACCGCCGAGCAGTTCAACACCTGCCAGACCATTAAGCAGATCAGCACCGGCGAGGAGTACGCCATCGCCATCAACCAGGGCAACACCAAGCTCAAGGACGACATCAACCAGGCCATCAAGGACCTGACCGACGACGGTACCGTCGACGCCCTCATGGCTAAGTACAGCATCAAGTAAATAGATGCTTGATTGCGCAAAGGCCCTTTCCGTTTTGCGGAGAGGGCCTTTGCGCTTCTCTCGACGGAGAGTGTTTCCGTCTTGTTTTGCCGGCAACTTCTACGATAGGAGCCACCTTGTCTCGATTGAACGAAGGGGCCGCGGAGCAGCGTTTTTTACTGCCCGCCTTGCTCCAAAAGCTAGCCTGCGTCATGGCCGTGGCGCTCGCGCTGGTGTGCGCGGGGGCATATGCGCCCACGACCGCCCAGGCGCTTGAGACCGCAAAGATTACCGCCCGACCCAACACCGGTTCGGGCAGCGCTGTGGTCGGCGGCACCGAGACGCGCATTACCTGGGAGGTCCAGGCCGATGCCGACGAGGAGCTGAGCGGTCTTTCGCTGACGTTTGTCGACGGCACGACGTTTGGTACCGATGACACGCGATTGACGATGCTCTCGGGCGAGGACCTCATGGATCGTACGCCCATGAAGCCCACGTGCAAGGCTGACGGCCAGACGCTCAAGATCGACTTTGGCGAGACGGCGCCTGCCGGCGGCTTTTTCCGTGTCGAGGTTTACGGCGTGACCTTCCCCGTCGAGGGCGGCGATGAGGCCTTTAGCGGCACCTGCACTTTGGCCGATGGCTCGACCAAGAAGATCTCCAAGATTCCGTCGGTGGAGATCAAGGGCGTGACGGCCTTCGATAACTTCCTGGCCGATCTTAAGGAGCAGCCGTGGGTCGAGGCCTGGAACTCCAATATGTTCCTGCGCCTGTTCTTGAACCCGGTCATTTTGGTCCAAAGCCTGCCGGTCGTCTTTAAGGGCTTCCTTATGTCGCTTTCGATCGTGCTTGTGGCGTTTCCGCTGGCAATTCCCTTCGGTTTTGCCCTGTCGCTCATGCGCATCTCCAAGTCGCGCATCCTTCGTTGCCTTGCCGGCATCTACGTGAATATCATTCGCGGTACGCCGGCGTTCCTGCAGATCTATATCGCGTTCTTCGGTCTGCCGTTGGCCGGCGTCAAGGTGGACGACTATGTCTTGGGCGTTATCGTCATGGCCATGAACTCGTCTGCGTACCTGTGCGAGATCTTCCGTGCCGGTATTCAATCGATCCCCAAGGGCCAAAACGAGGCTGCTCGCTCTCTGGGCATGAATGCCTTCCAGACGCTGCTCTACGTTATGATTCCGCAGACATTCCGCAATGTTTTGCCTACGCTGACCAGCGAGTTTATCTTGCTTTACAAGGATACGTCGCTGCTTGCCGCCGTGGGTGTGGTCGAGATCGTCATGAACGCCCGTACCATCGTGGCCACGACGGGCTCCATCACGCCGTATGTGGTTGCCGCCCTGTTCTATCTGGTCATCACCCTGCCGCTCGCTCGCTTGGTGAGCGGTCTTGAGGCGAGGCTTTTGGGCACGGCCGAGACCAAGAAGAAGCGTCCCGCCAAGAGCGCCGGACAGGTTGTCGCGACGCCTGCCGATCACATCGCCGGTCTGTAAGGAGGTCCTATCATGAGCGAAACCAATAACTCGAACGAGGTCGTCGTCAGCATCAAGAACCTCCAGAAGGCCTTTGGCGACAACGTGGTCCTGCGCGATATCGATCTGGATGTGCACAAGGGTGAGGTCGTTGTGGTCTTGGGCCCCTCGGGCTCGGGCAAGTCGACGATGCTTCGCTGCATCAATCGTCTGGAGCATCCCACGAGTGGCTCGATTATCGTTGAGGGCGTGGATGTGTGCGCCAAGGGTGTCGACCTCAACAAAGTGCGTACGCATCTGGGTATGGTGTTCCAGCAGTTCAATTTGTTCCCGCACCTGTCGGTCAAAAAGAACGTCATGCTTGCGCAACAAAAGGTGCTCAAGCGCAGCAAGGAAGAGGCCGAGAAGATCGCCGTCGAGGAGCTGACCAAGGTCGGTCTTGCCGAGCGCATCGATTTTATGCCGAGTCAGCTTTCGGGCGGCCAGCAGCAGCGCGTTGCCATCGCCCGCGCCCTGTCGATGAACCCGCACGTCATGCTCTTTGACGAGGCCACCTCGGCGCTCGACCCTGAGCTCGTGCGCGACGTCCTGGGCGTCATGCGCGACCTGGCGCACGACGGTATGACCATGATCGTCGTGACGCACGAGATGGGCTTTGCCCGCGATGTCGCCGACCGCGTCGTCTTTATGGACGGAGGCGTCATTGTGGAAGAGGGTACGCCGAGCGAGGTCTTCGACCATCCTAAGAGCGAGCGCACCAAGGCGTTCTTGGGCAATATCTCGTAGTCGCTTTATATGACTGGCATAGCAGAAAACGGGAGCTGGATGTGATCCGGCTCCCGTTTTTGTTGGGACGCGAATGTGTTTTGGTGCAGAGCGCGTTACGGGCGGAGCTCATTGCCGCTAGGCCAGCTCCGCTCCAAGCGCGCGACAGGCGGTCTCGCCCTCGTCGTCGGGCGCATCGTAGCAAATGACGGAATCGACGACGTTGACGCCCGCCTCGTCGGCATCGGCCTTCCAGTTGTCCATCCACTCGCCCTCGGCCCACGAATAGGAGCCAAAGAGGACGACCTTCTTATCGCCGAGGGTTTCCTTGACCTCGTCCCACATCGGCTGGAACTCATCGTACTCGAGTTCCTCGGAGCCCATGGCGGGGCAGCCGAAGGCGAAGGCATCATATTCGGCGGCCTTGTCGGCAGAGAAGTCGGCGCAGGAGATGACCTCAGTCTCGGCACCAGCGGACGTGGCGCCTTCGGCAACGAAGTTTGCCATGGCCTCGGTGTTGCCTGTACCGCTCCAGTAGACGACTGCGATCTTGCTCATATGTTTTCCTTTCGGTTGTGCGGCGTGCGGCCGCATTTTGTATGCTCTATCGGGTTGCCTGGACAAGTTGTCCCAGGGTGCAGCCCTGTTGATAGATGTAGGTAAGGTATTGCGTGCATGCACGATAGGAATCGAAGGTCGTGAGCGCCTGTTCGACGTTTGTGTATACCTTCCAGGCGCCAAAGACTTTATAGTTTTCGCCGTGTTGGACGATAAACTGATGGACATCTTCGTAGGGATAGCCCAAAAAATAGCCAATTTCGTGGGGGAATTCGCACATGCACCCCGTATCGCAGTGCCTATTTCGTGCGAGTGCGCAGACACTGCCGTCATAGGCGCTTTCTGCGGCATTGCTGCTTGCCAGCGTGATGCGCGCGGCGAGATGCACCAAGGATGCGGGCAGGTTGTGGACATCGTAGCCTTCGGCGACAAGCGCCGTCGCGGCGCGGGGGTCGGAGAGATATCGCATGAGGTCCGCAGGGCGGTACACATAGATGAGCGCTCCACAGGGGCGCCAGACCAAAACGCTCATATGGATCCCGAGCGGTTGGAGCTCGCGGTTGCATTGGGCTATGACGGCGAGCAGGCGAGAGCGTCGCTCTTCGATTTGAGCGACGCCGAGTTTTCCGTTTTGGTTGGCGTAAGCGCCGGAATAGGTAAAGAGCGAAGCCGGCTTGATACCTGCGAGCGTAGGGGAGCAGTTGCGCACGACAGCCGTTTGGTATGTTGGGATGTCAATGGTTCGAGTCACGTTGCCCCTTTCGAGCCCTCACTTGTTAACCTAGGAAAACTTATACACGAAAGTAAGCCTTGGTCAACTAAAAAGTTTGAACAGGGAAACTAATTGACCGAACAGACATGATTTTGGGTTAAGATGGGGACACCCCATGGGGGTATTTAGATAGGGCTACTTGAAAGGGGAACGCATGAGTGACTTGCTCAACCCTTCGAATCTCATCGTGCTGGCCGTTATTGCCGTCGGCATGTTTTTTGGACTGCGGCGCATTGCCGCTTCGACACACGGGAAGAGTTGTTGCAGCGATGGCGCGAGCGGCAAGAAGGCCAAAAAGGTTGTTGTGGTGGATACCGATGCGTCGCACTATCCCTATAGCGATGAGTTGCTCATCGGCGGCATGAGCTGCGATGGCTGTGCTCAAAACGTTGAGAATGCCCTCAATGCGCTGGACGGCGTGTGGGCAACGGTAACGTACGCGGACCACACAGCGCGCGTGCGCTCCAAGCGGCCGATCGATCGCGGTGTCCTTGAGACGGCCGTGAGAGATGCGGGCTACTACGTCATGACGCTGTAGGCCTTGCCTTGGATGCGCGTCCTTGTCTAGGCTCGTCCGCGTAGCTCAATGTCCTGGATGTCGTCGAAGTCGATGGCGATATCCCTGAGTTTGAGCAGCTTGAATGCGGGTAACACTTCGTCGAGAATGCCCGTGCGGCTACGATAGCCGTACATATCGTAATAGGTGACACGCACCAGGTCGCCGCGTTTGAGGCCCTCGAGCTTTTTCGAAAGCTCGAGGGCTTTTTCTTCTGTGAGTTCGCATTTGGGCTCAACAGTGATCTCTTGTTTGCGCACAAGCTCGTAGTATCCTGTGAGGGCGGCAAAGGGCATAAACTGTGCGGCGCGGTTGGCGCGCACAGCACCGTTGGCGGTGAGCTTTGGGTCGGCGGAGCGACGTCTTCCCTCGGGGTCCGCTAGGCGTTCAAAAGGTGTAGGTGGCCGCATCGGCTGTTGTTGGGACTTAGGCACGATGTCCTCCTACCTGATCGTTGCGTTCGCGTGCGGTGGCGCCGGCGGTAAAGCTTAATCCCTTGACCAGGGCGTTTTTGCCGTACTTGCCTTTCACGGCCAGGACGGCGCGCGCCAGGTCGCGCTCGCGCTCATCGGCCTTAACATCGCTGAACAGGTCGATAGTGGCAAATTCCTCGGGCATGAGG
>CABSYH010000050.1:0-9264 GCA_902481965.1 uncultured Collinsella sp. | reverse complement strand
TACGGCCTGTTTGCGTAAGGTTTGCCTGCACTACTGCGCGCTAACCGATCTACCTGATTGAGCCCGCTAGAACGGACAACGTTCTAGCGGGTTTTTTGTTACCGAAACCACTAGGGTAGGCCTCGCGCCCGCGCTTCATCGCGTTTCCCCGATTCATATGGGAAAACAACTGCAAACGATTGCAAGTAACCGGTGAACGGTCGAAAACTACCGTTCACCGATAATCTCAAAACTGGTTCTAACTGGTATTAAGACAAAAAGACCAATTCACATATCTTCTCAATGACCTGCAATTTTTCTTTACGCTATTTTTAGCCGCCCTGCGTTGTTTAGACACAATAAAAGTTCTGATCTTTTTCCAAAGCATTTCGAAACGGTTTCAAAACCGCAGGTAGAAGTGTTAACGACCGGTAAACGGTCGAAATATCAACGTGAGCGGTGCAAAAACGTTTTACCGTATGAATCAACGAAAGCGACCTCTTCTGGGGTGATATAGTGACAACAACACGTCACGTGGTTACTACCAGTTTAGAAACCACTGGTCTTCAAAGAACGCTTTCTAAGAAGCTTTAAGGGCGAGCGCCCGCTGGCTTCCGAAAATCATCGGACTCAGATTGTACACACCTTCGGAAGGGAAATTTGAATGGTTGGCTTTATTCTTACCGGTCATGGACAGTTCGCACCCGGCCTCGCAAGCGCTATCGCTATGGTTGCCGGCGACCAGCCCGCTTTTACCGTCGTTCCTTTTGAGGGCGACCAGGCTGCTTCCTACGGTGAGGATCTCCGCGCCGCTATTACCGCCATGCGCGAGGAGTGCGATGGCGTGCTCGTCTTTACCGACCTGCTTGGCGGCACCCCGTTCAACCAGTCGATGATGATTGCCCAGGATGTCGACAACGTCGAGGTTCTGACTGGCACCAACCTTCCCATGGTTATTGAGCTTCTGTTCCTCCGCGGCAATGCCACGCTCGCCGAGCTTGGCGAGCAGGCCGTGACCGTTGGCCAGACGGGCGTCACCGCCCAGACGGTCGCATCCGTTGCCGGCTCCGAGGAAGAGGATATCTTCGGCGACGAGGACGGCATCTAATGGCCGATTTTGGAGCCAACGTCCTGAGCTCCTCGGTCGCTCTTTTAGGCCTGCTTGTCATCATGGGCTTGATTTACACCATCTGGTCGCAAATCAACATGAAGAAGAAGCAGAAGTACTTCAAGGAGCTGCACACCGAGCTCAAGCCGGGTCAGGAGGTTCTTTTCGCCGGCGGTATCTACGGAACCGTCAAAGGCATCGAAGGCGAGAAGGTCCAGATCAAAGTCCGGTCCGGAGCCGTCGTAGATGTTTCGCGTTACGCGATTCAGGAGATCAAGTAACTGTCGTCAGCAAATATCGAAAGGAAGCTGATCAACATGGCAGAACCCAACATTCTTCTTACCCGCATCGATAACCGACTGGTTCATGGTCAGGTTGCCACCCAGTGGAACTCCACTCTGGGCTCCAACCTCATCCTCGTCGCCAACGACGACGTGGCGTCCAACACCATGCGCCAGAACCTCATGAAGATGGCCGCTCCCGCCGGCGTCGCTACGCGTTTCTTCTCCCTGCAGAAGACCATCGACGTCATTGGCAAGGCGAGCCCGCGCCAGAAGATCTTCATCGTGGCCGAAACACCGGAAGACGTGCTTACGCTCGTCAAGGGCGGTGTGCCTATAAAGAAGGTAAACATCGGCAACATGCACATGTCGGAAGGAAAGCGCCAAGTCGCCACCTCCGTCGCAGTTAACGACGAGGATGTCGCTGCGTTTAAAGAGCTGCAGGAATTGGGGGTGGAGTTGGAGATCAGGCGCGTTCCGAGCACGCCTGTTGAGGACACGAGCAAGCTCTTCTCGTAATCCTCGTGATCCACGTTGTCAGGAGTGAAACCCTGACGTTCTGTACGTGATATCCAAAGTGCGTACATTCATTTTGAAAGGAGGAGCAAGATGGAATACTCGATCATCCAGATCGCTCTGGTCTTCGTTGTTACGTTCATCGCGGCAATCGACCAGTTTGATTTCCTCGAGTCTCTCTATCAGCCCATCGTCACCGGCGCCGTCATCGGTCTTATCCTTGGCGACCTCAACACCGGTCTTCTCGTGGGTGGTACCTATCAGCTCATGACGATCGGCAACATGCCGATCGGAGGCGCTCAGCCGCCTAACGCCGTCATTGGCGGCATCATGGCAGCCATTCTCGCTATCGCCACGGGCCTCGAGCCCAACGCGGCAGTCGGCCTCGCCATTCCGTTCGCTCTGCTTGGCCAGCTTGGCGTTACCCTGGTCTTCACGCTTATGTCCCCGCTTATGTCCACGGCCGATAACATGGCTCACAACGCGGACACCAAGGGCATCGAGCGCCTGAACTACTTCGCCATGGCTCTGCTCGGCCTGATCTTCGCTGTCGTCGTCACCCTGTTCTTCATCGCTGGCGCTACCATCGGTCAGACCATCGCTTCTGCCATCCCGACTTGGCTGCAGACCGGTCTGTCCGCTGCAGGCGGCATGATGCGCTTCGTCGGCTTCGCCGTCCTGCTCAAGGTTATGATGAACCGCGATATGTGGGGCTTCTTCCTCATGGGCTTTGGCCTCGCGCTCATCACCGTTGCTAACGATTCGCTGGCAACCCCTGCTCTGCTCATCCTCGCTCTCATCGGCTTCGGCATCGCTTTCTGGGACTTCCAGCAGCAGACCGAGCTGAAGGGTGCAGCTGTTTCTGACGGAGGTGACTTCGAAGATGGCATCTAATGAGTATGTGATCCCGGAGCACTACGAGGATCTCACTCCTGCTCCGCAGCTCGACCAGAAGACCCTCAACAAGATGGCTTGGCGCTCCTGCTTCCTGCAGGCCTCGTTCAACTACGAGCGTATGCAGGCCGCTGGCTGGCTCTACTCCATCATCCCCGGTCTGGAGAAGATCCACACCAACAAGAACGACCTCGCGGCTTCCATGAGCCACAACCTGGAGTTCTTCAACACCCACCCGTTCCTCGTCACCTTTGTTATGGGCATCGTGCTTTCGCTCGAGCAGAACAAGGTTGACATCCCCACGATCCGCGCCGTCCGCGTCGCCGCAATGGGCCCGCTCGGTGGTATCGGTGACGCCCTGTTCTGGCTGACGCTCGTGCCTATCACGGCCGGCATCACCTCCAACATGGCCATCAACGGCAACGCCGCTGCGCCGATCATCTTCCTGGTGATCTTCAACGTCGTCCAGTTCGCTCTGCGCTTCTGGCTCATGAACTGGTCCTACAAGCTTGGCACCAGCGCTATTGACGCTCTGACCGCCAACATGCAGGCCTTCACGCGTGCCGCTTCCATCATGGGCGTCTTCGTCGTCGGTTGCCTGGTCGTCACCATGGGTGGCACCCAGATCAACCTCCAGATCCCCAACGGCACCACCCGTGGCCTCTCCGCTACTACCGTGATCGTCTCCGAGAAGGAGGCCGAGAACTTCACCGGTATGGAGGGCATCGATACCGAGACCGCTGAGGCCGGTACCATCGCCATGACCGATAAGGACGGCAACGCCCTTACCGCTTCCGATGCCGACGGCAACGCTGTCGAGTGCGGCGTCACCGATCTGGGTAACGGCATGGAGTCCGTGACCTACGGCACCGTTACCGAGGATCCGGTCAACTTCTCTGTTGCCGACACCCTCAACACCATCGTCCCGAAGCTCGTCCCGCTTATGCTTACGCTGCTGCTTTACTACATGTTCGCTAAGCACAGCTGGACCCCGACCAAGGGCATTCTCCTGCTCTTTGTCCTTGGCATCCTGGGCGCTGGCCCGCTTGGTCTCTGGCCGAGCATCTGGTAAGGCTCTAGCTTGAGGGGTGTGTCCCTACGCGGCTCACACCCCGACCCCTTAAGCCATGTGTATGTTAAAAGCCGCGTGCTCGAAAGAGCGCGCGGCTTTTGTTTTCTTGATGATTCGGGTGTGGCAGACAGATAATGCATAACACCCTAGGTAGTTAGCCGAATTCGAGCAAAAGGGAGGATAGAATGGCGATCGGAGCGCGTAAGCAGCCGCTGTACGATCAGCTGGTCGATATTCTGACCGAAAAGATTGACCATGAATATCGCGCCGGTGACATGATTCCTTCCGAGCGCGAACTTTCGGAGCGCTATGGTCTCTCGCGTACTACGGTACGCCTGGCTCTGCAGGAACTGGAGCGTTTAGGACTGGTGGTTCGGCAGCACGGTCGCGGTACCTTTGTGACCGACCGTTCGGCAAAAGCAACCAATCTTATGCAGTCCTACAGCTTTACCGAGCAGATGCGCGCGATGGGTCGCGACCCCGAGACCACGATTCTCGAGTTTTGCGAGATGGAGGCGGATAAGAATCTGGCCGAGCATATGGGATTGCGTATCGGTGATCGCATTTTTAAGCTTAAGCGCCTTCGTTCTGCCGATAACATGCCCATGATGGTCGAACGCAGCTATCTCCCGGTTCGTCAATTTCTGTCCCTAAAGCGACCGCTGCTGGAGCGTAAGCCGCTTTACGATGTGATTGAGCAGGACTTTCAGCAAAAGATTCGCGTGGCCGAAGAGGAGTTCTATGCGAGCATAGCCCGTCCCACCGATGCCCACCTTTTGGGAATTGTCGAGGGCTCGCCTGTGCTCGATTTGGTCAGGACTACGTATAACGAGTCAAACGAGGTTGTGGAGTATACACTCTCGGTTGCTCGTGCCGATCAGTTTAAATACAAGGTTTACCACCAGCGTAGCAACTAGTGTCCGCATCGTTTCCATATGATGATTCTTTGCATTTAACTGGTTACTACCAGATGACCAACCGAAGTGTATAATTGCACGTCAGAGGATTACTTCTAGAGAGAGGTATTAGAAATGTTCGAGAAGAGTGTCGAGGAGCTCACCGAGCTCGGCGCCCAGATCACCACGGCCGAGATTGCTCAGCAGCCCGAGCTTTGGCGTGATACGCTCAACATCTATCGCGAGAACAAGGAGGCCATCGAGGCCTTCCTGGCCGAGGCTCGCGCTATGGGCGAGGGTCGTCTGTCCGTTGTCTTCACCGGTGCCGGTACGTCCGACTACGTTGGCGATACCTGCGCCCCGTACCTGCGTCACGCTGGCAACACTGATCTCTACGACTTTAAGCCCATCGCCACGACCGACATCGTGAGCGCCCCGCGCGACTTCCTGCGCGCCGAGGATCCCACGCTCGTGGTTTCCTTTGCCCGCTCTGGCAACAGCCCCGAGAGCCTTGCCGCCGTTGCCGTTGCCAAGGAGCTCGTCCACAACGTCAAGTTCCTCAACATCACCTGCGCTCCCGAGGGCAAGCTCGCCGTCGAGTCTGCCGATGATCCCAACGCGCTGACGCTGCTCATTCCGCGCGCCAACGACAAGGGCTTCGCCATGACCGGTTCTTATTCCTGCATGACCCTGCTCTCCACCCTTATTTTCGACACTGCCTCTGACGAGCAGAAGGCCGAGTGGGTCGAGACGATTGCCAAGATGGGCGAGGAAGTCATCTCCCGTGAGCCTGAGATCGCCGATTACCTGGCTGGCGACTTCAACCGCGTGACCTACTTGGGTTCTGGCTCCTTCGGTGGCCTTGCCCAGGAGAGCCAGCTCAAGATCCTCGAGCTCGCTCACGGTCTGGTCGCTACTTCCTACGACACCTCCATGGGCTATCGTCACGGACCTAAGTCCTTCGTCGACGATAAGACGCTCGTCTTCGTGTTCGTCAACAACGACGCCTACACCCGTCAGTACGACATCGACATCCTCAACGAGATCGGTGGCGACAAGATCGCTCAGCACACCGTTGCCGTTCAGCAGGATGGCGCTACCGTCTACGAGGGCGAGTCCTTCACCTTTAAGGGCTACGAGGCGCTTCCCGAGGGCTACCTTGCCCTGCCGTTCGTGATGTTTGCCCAGGCTATCAGCCTGCTCAACTCCGTGCGCGTGGGCAACACGCCCGATACGCCGAGCCCCACCGGCACGGTCAACCGCGTGGTTAAGGGCGTGACGATTCACCCCTTCACCGCTTAATCGCGTCCCCCTGTAAGGGCGCCCGTCCGCTCATAACGGCGGGCGGGCGCTTTTTGTTTTACGTGTGCTGGGTATAAGCATCACCACAGTCAACTGCTTTAGAAGCAAGGAGTGCATATGAGCACGTACGCAATTAAGGCTGACAAGTTCTTCTTGCCGGCAGGCCCGCAACTGGGCGGCTATCTTATGGTCGAGGATGGCGTCTTTGGCGCCTGGCAGGCCGACGAGCCCTCTTGCGAGATTAAGGACTACACGGGATCGTGGATTGCGCCGGGTATGGTCGATACTCACATCCACGGCTTCTACAACCACTCAACTACCGATAACGATCCCGAGGGCATCGATATCAGCTCGACCGAGCTCGCCCGTCGCGGTACCACCAGCTGGCTGCCCACGACGTTCACCGATGGCGTCGAGCAGATCAAGGATGCCTGCGCCGCCATCGCCCAGGCGGACGAGGGTCGCGGCCCTGACTTCTGCGGTGCTCGCATTCAGGGCATCTATCTGGAGGGCCCCTTCTTTACCATGAAGCACGTGGGCGCGCAGAACCCCGCTTATCTTATCGATCCCTCCGAGGAGGTCTTCGATCAGTGGCAGGAGGCTGCGGGCGGTCGCATCGTTAAGAGCGCCATGGCGGCCGAGCGCGACGGTGCCGCTGCTTATGCGGCTGCTCTGAACGCCAAGGGTGTGGTGACCAGCATCGGTCACTCCGACGCCACCTACGATGAGTGCATCGCCGCCATCAACGCCGGTGCCAGCTGCTTTACGCATACCTATAACGGCCAGCGCGGGCTGCATCACCGCGAGCCCGGTGTCGTGGGTGCTGCCATGTCCACGCCTGAGACCTACGCCGAGATCATCTGTGACGGCAAGCACGTAAACCCTGCCGCCATCAAGGCGCTGCTGCAGGCAAAGGGCTGGCAGCACACGGTGCTCATCACCGACTGCCTGGGTTGCGGTGGCATGCCCGAGGGCAGCTACACCAGTGGTGGTATGGACGTCATCATGAAGGACAACCTGTGCTGGCTCGCCGACGGCAAGAGCATTGCCGGCTCGGTGCTCACGCTTGCCCAGGGCGTCAAGAACATCGTCGACTGGGGCATCGCCAGCGCCGATATCGCCATTCGCATGGCAACCGAGGTGCCGGCACGCTCCGCGCACATCGAGGATAAGTGCGGCAGCATCATGCCGGGTCGCGACGCCGACTTTGTCGTGTTCGACCATGAGCTCACCCTCGTCGAGACGTATGTTGGCGGCCAGAGCGTCGGCAACGCCTTAACCGAGTAACGATAGAAAAAGACGGCGGGCCCGAATCTGCTCGGACCCGCCGTATGGGTTAAACGCTCAAAAGCACCTTAACAGTTACAGCTTGTTAGCGATCTTCTTTGCCGTGCGCTTAACGCCGGCCACCAGGCCTCCTGCAGGATGCTCCTTCTCGTATGCTAGGCGCTTCTCGCGCTTGGCGTACTCTTCGACGATGATGTCGCCATACTCGTCTTCGATCTTGTCGAAGAAGTCGACGGCGCCCTGAATTTCCTCAGCGGTCGGGTGTCCCTTTTGGACACCGCCGGCGAGCTTGAACGGTCCCCACGTATCAAAGCCGGGGCAGCCGTAGACGCCCATAAAGATGGCCTGCCTCATGCGGCAGATGCCATCGATATCCTTGCCGTACCACTTGTTTTTGCCACCGTAGGTCATAAGGCCAAACACCTTGTCCTGCGGCTGCAGCACGTTGGTGAGCACACGTGCCATATCTTTGTCGATCTCGGAGTAATAAATGCCCGTGGCGACACCGATTAGATGATATTCGTGCAGGTTGGGATACTCGTTTTTGCCAAGCGCCTTGACGTCGAGGGTATCGATTTCGGGGTGTGCCTCGACGATGGCGTCCACGAGCTTTTTCGTATTGCCGTGATGGCGCGAGGCGTAGAGGATGATGGTTCGCATAAGAAGGCCTTTCAGCTGTAATTGCATCAATGTCTGTATGGTACCCCGTTGCATGGCTGGGATACCGGACGCATCGATGAACGTGCGGGTTTGTCCTTTGGTCAGGGCCGAGACGGGTTCTTGCAAGCAAAAAAAGCAGTTGTTCGAAAGGATGGGCAATGGAATACGCTCTCTCCAACGATTCGATTTCTATTAAGGTGTCCACGGCCGGCGGCTCGTTTACCTCGATTGAGGCCGACGGTCGCGAGTATTTGTGGCAGGGCGATCCCGCCGTGTGGTCCGGCCAAGCACCGATTTGCTTCCCGATTTGCGGAGGCTTGCGCGATGGTAGCGCCATGACGTTTGCCGGGCATCACGTGAAGCTCGCTCGCCACGGGTTTGCGCGCAAACAGGAGTGGAAGCTGCTGAGCCAAGACGAGAACGAGCTGGCGATGTGCCTGGCTTCGGAGGATAACGCCGCGCTGCTGAGCGATTATCCGTACCCGTTTAAGCTTGTCGCTCGTTATACGCTTGAGGACGCCGCCGTGCGTGTCGCCTATGAGGTTACCAACGAGGGTACCGAGGACATGCCGTTCTTTATCGGCGGTCATCCCGGCTTTAGGTGTCCGCTCGATGAGGGCGAGGCCTATACGGACTACGAGTTGCGCTTTGAGAAAGACGAGGCTGCGGAGCTCTGCACCGCCGTTCCCTCGACTGGATTGATTGACGTGGCAAACCGCTCCAAGAACCCCATGGTGGGAAAGACGCTGCCTCTGTCGCATGAGCTCTTCGATTTTGCGGAGACCATCTTTGACGTGCTCGAGAGCCGTCAGGTCACGCTTTCCAAAAAGGGCGAGGACAAGGGCGTCCGCCTGAGCTTTGAGGACTTCCCATATCTCATTGTGTGGAGCAAGCCCGAGGGCGATTTTGTGGCGGTTGAGCCTTGGGGCGGTCTTTCGACCTGTTCCGATGAGGACGACGTACTTGAGCATAAGCGCGGCTGCCTTGTCGCCAAGCCCAAGGAGACCGTCGTTCGCTCGTTCACGATTGAGATTCTGTAATTCCGTTTTGTCGACTCGTATCGCGAGGCACAAGGAGCCTGCGAGATAAGGAGCTAAAAATGATCCTCACCGTTACGATGAACCCGTCTGTCGATACGCGCTATCAGCTCGATGAACTCGTCATCGACGACGTCAACCGCGTGACACCCGAAAAGACCGCCGGTGGCAAGGGCCTTAACGTGGCCCTGTCTCTTATACACATCTGACGCTGCCGACGAATAGAGAGGTG
>CABSYH010000049.1:0-9304 GCA_902481965.1 uncultured Collinsella sp. | reverse complement strand
CGAGATTCCTCTACGTCTCGTGGGCTCGGAGATGTGTATAAGAGACAGGTGGTACCATAGCCAAGTTTGTTGTCTTGGTCGGAAACCAAGACGCCTTATGCGCTGATCGGTAACCAGCGCCTGACCAATAAGGAGTCCTACCATGAAGCAGGGTATCCATCCCCAGTATGTCGAGTGCACGGTGACGTGCTCCTGCGGCAACACCTTCAAGACGCACGCTACCGTGTCCGAGATGAAGGTCGAGCTTTGCAACGAGTGCCACCCGTTCTACACCGGCCAGCAGAAGTTCGTCGACACCGGTGGACGCGTCCAGCGCTTCGCCGACAAGTTCGGTGGCGCCGCTGCCGCTCAGCTCAAGAAGGCTGAGGAGGCCAAGGCTGCCAAGGCCGCCAAGGCTGCTGAGGCCGAGGCCGCTCGCAAGGCCGCCGCTGAGGCTAAGGCTGCCGAGAAGGCTAAGCGTGCCGCTAAGTTTGCCGAGGAGGCTGCCAAGCAGGCCGCCGAGGCTCCCGCAGAGGCTCCCGTCGAGGAGGCCGCTGCCGAGGCCGAGACTACCGAGGCTGCTGAGTAAATAGCTCGCCGCGGAATCACTCGCATTCATGGCATGAGGGCCGTGCATCCATTTGGGTGCGCGGCCCTTTTCTTTTTATTGGTGCAAACCAACCTGTCCCCATTGCACCAGATTGGTGCGAAGGGGACAGGTTGGTTTGCACCAAATGACAGAGAGGCGGCGTTTGCCCAGATAAAACCTGCCAAAATAAACCTGTCCCTTTTTGGCAGGTTGGTCGTAGTTATTACGTGGCGGTCGAGGTCGACCGTATGGGGCGCGCCTTGTTTGGCTAAAGTACAATTATCTGTGTTTAACTCGCCCGCAGCTGCACGGCGTGGGCGATGGCCAAAAAGGAAAACCACATGGGATTCATGTCAAAGCTGCTGTCCTTTGGATCCGATAAGGACCTTAAGCGCTACTACAAGATCGTCGACCAGATCAACGGTCTTGAGCCCCAGTTTGAGAAGATGACCGAGGAGGAACTCCGCGCCCAGACCGATAAGTTCCGCGAGCGTTACGCCAACGGCGAGTCGCTCGACGACATGCTTCCCGAGGCCTTTGCCACCGTGCGTGAGGCTTCCAAGCGCACCATGGGTATGCGCCACTTTGACGTGCAGCTCATTGGCGCCATGGCACTGCACGAGGGCCACATCGCCGAGATGAAGACCGGCGAAGGCAAGACCCTGGTCTCCACGCTGGCCGGCTACCTCAACGCTATTGCCGGCAAAGGCGTGCACGTCGTTACTGTCAATGATTACCTTGCCAAGCGCGACTCCGAGTGGATGGGCCGCATCTATAAGTACCTGGGCATGACTGTCGGTCTGCTCCAGAACAACATGCCGCTCGAGCTCAAGCGCCCGGCCTACCAGGCCGACGTCACCTACGGTACCAACTCCGAGTTCGGCTTTGATTACCTGCGCGACAACATGGTTACCCGTCCCGAGCAGCGCGTGCAGCGCGGCCACAACTACGCCATCGTCGACGAGGTTGACTCCATCCTGATCGATGAGGCCAGGACGCCGCTCATTATCTCGGGCGCTGGCACTAAGTCCGCCAGTGCCTACAAGGACTTCGCGCGTGCCGTGCGTGGCCTTGAGCGCGGCGAGGACGTGTCGCACGACATGCTCACCGCCACCGAGGATGTTGAACCCACGGGCGACTACGTCATGGACGAGGCCAAGCACACCATTGCCGCCACCGAGCGCGGCCTTAAGAAAATCGAGCGCCGCCTGGGTATCGATGACATCTATGCCGATCTCTCCGGCCAGCTGGTCAACCACCTGCAGCAAGCGCTGAAGGCCCAGTACATGTTCCACCGCGATAAGCAGTACGTGGTCACCAACGGCGAAGTCAAGATCGTCGACGAGTTCACCGGCCGCATTATGGAAGGCCGCCGTTACTCCGAGGGCCTGCACCAGGCCATCGAGGCCAAAGAGGGCGTGCTCGTACGCGAGGAGAACCAGACCCTGGCCACCATCACCCTGCAGAACTACTTCCGTCTGTATGACAAGCTCTCCGGCATGACCGGCACGGCACTTACCGAGGATGCCGAGTTCCGCGAGATCTACAAGCTGCCCGTCGAGGTCATCCCCTCCAACAAGCCCGTGCAGCGCGTGGACCACGAGGACCTGGTGTACCGCACCATTCAGGCTAAATACAACGCCGTTGCCGACGACGTTGAGCGTCGTCACGCCAAGGGCCAGCCGGTCCTGGTGGGCACCGTCTCCATCGAGAGCTCCGAGAAGCTGTCTGCCGCCCTCACCAAGCGCGGCATCGCACACGAGGTCCTCAACGCCAAGCACCATGAACGCGAGGCCCACATCGTGGCCCAGGCAGGACGCTACGGCGCCGTGACCATTGCCACCAACATGGCCGGTCGTGGTACCGACATCTTGCTGGGCGGCAACCCCGACGAGCTGGTGCGCGAGCGCCTGGAGTACGAGGGCCTGACCATGGAGGATGTGACGCCCGAGCAGCTCGAGCAGTTTAACGCCGAGGCCAAGGAGACTTGCAAGGCCGAGCGCGAGCGCGTGCTTGCCGCCGGCGGCCTGACCGTCATCGGCACCGAGCGCCATGAGTCCCGTCGTATCGACAACCAGCTGCGCGGCCGTTCCGGCCGTCAGGGCGATCCGGGCGAGACCCAGTTCTACCTGTCGCTCGAGGACGACCTCATGCGCCTGTTCGGCGGCGACAAGATGGACCGCGTCTCCAAGATGATGGTCACGGCCGACATGGGTGACGACATGCCCATTCAGCACAAGATCATCTCCAAGGCCGTCGAGAGCGCCCAGCACAAGGTCGAGAGCATCAACTTCTCCATGCGTAAGAGCGTTCTTGAGTACGACGACGTTATGAACAAGCAGCGCCAGGTCATCTACGCCGAGCGCAACAAGATTCTGGACGGCAAGGACCTGACCGACCACATCACCGAGGTCATGCACGATACCGTGTACCGCTGCGTGCAGGAGTTCTGCACCAAGGACAGCCACGAGGGCGAGCGCGATCTTGAGGGCCTGCGTAAGTGGGTCGTCGAGCTGACCGGGCATATCGATACCCCTCAGTTCCCCGACGAGGACTTTGAAGCCCTGGCTGCCGATGTCCTGGCTTACGTAGAGAAGTGCTACAACATGAAGGCCGAGCGCTTGGGCGAGGACCTGATGCGCGAGCTCAACACCCAGGTCATGCTGCGCGTCATCGATACCCGCTGGATGAACTACCTGCAGGAGATGGACTACCTCAAGACCGGCATCGGCCTGCGCGGCTTTGGCCAGCGCGACCCGCTGGTCGAGTACAAGACCGAGGCCTACGGCGCGTTCCAGATACTCGTCGATACCATGTATGAGGATTACCTGCGCACGGTTCTGCGCATCGAGATCAAGGCTGCCCCGCGTGCCGTGGAGCACAAGGAGAAGCCCGCGCTCGAGGGTGCGCGCTTCTCCGGTCCTGCCGAGGTCGATGGTGACAACGGCGACTCGGTGCTGCGCAAGCAGGCGCAGGTGCAGGCCCGCACGGCTGTCCAGGGTGGTCCGGCTGCCGTCAACAACGGTGGCAAGGTGACCACCTATCGCAAGTCCGAGAGCGACGATCCGTACGTCAACGTGGGCCGCAACGACCCGTGCCCCTGCGGTAGCGGCAAGAAGTTTAAGTACTGCCACGGCAGGAATCGTTAATGGCTGAGGCTTTAGAGGTAACGCCCGCCGAGCTGGACGCGTTTGCGGACCGGCTCGGTGAGGTCGAGTCGTATCTCCACCTGGACGAGAAGCGTACCCGCGTGTCCGAGCTCGAGGCCAAAAGTGTTGCCCCTGGCTTTTGGGATGACGCCGACGCCGCCCGTGCCACCATGGAGGAGATTGCGCGCATCAAGGAAGATATCGCTGCCGTGGACACCGCGCGCGGCGAGCTTTCCGATGCCCGCGCCGCGCTGGAGCTTGCCGAGGAGATGGGGGATGACCCCGACGCCGCCGCCCTTCGCGAGGAGGCTGCAGCCACGGCTGAACGCCTGGCCCGTGCCATCGATGAGCTTGAGCTTTCGAGCTGGTTTACCGGTGAGTTCGATCACGGCGATGCCATCGTGACCATCAAGCCCGGACAGGGTGGTCTGGAGGCTCAGGACTGGACCTTCATGCTCTTTAAGATGTACATGAAGTACTGCCAGCGTCGCGGCTGGAAGGTCACCATTAACGACTGTCCCGCGGCCGAGGTCATCGGCATCGACCGCGCGACCTTTACCGTCGAGGGCAAGGACGCATTTGGCATGCTGCGCGCCGAGGCCGGCGTTCACCGCTTGGTTCGCATTAGCCCCACCGACGACAAGAAGCGCCGCCAGACCACGTTTGCCGGCGTCGAGGTCATCCCCGTGCTGCCCGATGATATCGACATCGAGATCAGTCCCGACGACATCCGCGTGGACGTGTACCACGCGAGCGGCCCGGGCGGTCAGGGCGTTAACACTACCGACTCCGCCGTGCGCGTGACGCATTTCCCCAGCGGCATTGTGGTCACCTGCCAAAACGAGCGCAGCCAGATCCAGAACAAGGCCGCGTGCATGCAGATCCTCAAGGCTCGCCTGTACGAGATTGAGCTCGAGAAGCGTGCCGAGGCGCTCGATGAGATTCGTGGACCCAAGACCACGATCGGTTTTGGCAACCAGATTCGCAGCTACGTGCTCTACCCGTATCAGATGGTTAAGGACCTACGCACGGGCGTGGAGACCAGCAATGTCGAGGCAGTTCTTGACGATGGCGACCTGGACCCGTTTGTTATTGGCTATCATCGCTGGGCGACCGGCAACGCCGATGCAGAAGGCTCGGAGGTCTAAAACATCGTGGCTTCAAGCCGATGCCAAGTCCAACGGTTGGACGGGTTTGTATCCAGAACAAACCCTGCGCAGGGGTGGTTTTTGTTCGGCGAATCGGTAGAATCGAATACAAGAAGAAGTTCAAAGCGCATCCGTTTGGGTGCGCTTTTTTGAGGGAGGCAGCATGGCATATCGTCTGGACATCAAGCGCATTCTTTCGATGAACTTCTTTCACGACCTGCCCCAGATCATGTTGGGGTGCGCTCTGGCCGCTATTGCGACCGACCTGTTTTTGATTCCCAACGGCCTTGCTGCCGGTGGCGTTACGGGCCTTGCGACTATTATCCAGGCGGTCGGCGCGGCGCGAGGCGTGTCGCTTCCCGTCGGTATCCAGACCATCGTGATGAATGCCTTGCTGCTGCTGGTCGTTATGCGCGAGGGCGGCATGTTCTACGTGGTGCAGACCGCGACGGGCTTTGTGCTTCTGGGCTTCTTTACCGATCTGTTCGCCCCGTTTGTAGCACCTCTGGCGGATGCGGACCTGATGCTTCCCGCTATGTGGGGCGGCATTATTACGGGCATCGGTTACGGCATGGTGTTGCGCGCCGGCGCCAACACCGGCGGCTCGGACACGATTGGCCAAATCATCTCGCGTAACACCTCGCTGCCGGTGGGCTCGACCGTCATGGCGATCGATGTTGCCGTATGCGCGCTGTCGGCTCCGGTCTTTTCAATCGAAAACGCACTATATGCAGGCCTTTCGATGGTCATTAGCGGCTACGTGATCGATGCCGTGGTCGATGGTGGCAACAAACGCCGTATGGTCCTCATCATCTCGGACAAGTTCCCTGATATCGCTGCCGATATCATGTATGGCCTGGGTCGTGGTTGTACCAAGTTTAAGGCGACTGGCATGTATTCGGGTGCCGAGAAACCGGTGATTATGGTCATCGTGAGCCGTCGAGAGCTCAATACCCTCAAGACGATCGTGCGCGAGCGCGATCCTCACGCCATTGTGACGGTCGCTGACGTTACGGAAGCCTTCGGCGAGGGATTCAAGGACATTAGCGCGTAGGGGCGACCGCGTTCCATCCAAAAGACGTTCACATTGATAAACCGTTTCATCAGCGGTTCTGCCTGCTAAATTGTTCAAATAATGATAAAAACTCTGGTAAAGCCATCAGTTTCCAGCATAATGAATGACGTACGTGCATTGCGGCTGTGTTGGGATTACCTTCGGTGCCGTGCGCATTTTGTCTAATGAGGATGAAAGGAAGGCACAATGAGCGACGAAGAGCTCAAAAAGGTTGCCAACGAGGTAAGGAAGGGCATCGTCACCGGCGTGCACGCTGCCAAGTCCGGCCATCCGGGCGGTTCGCTCGGCGCTGCCGATATCATGACCTATCTGTATTTTGAGGAAATGAACGTCGACCCGGCCGATCCCCGCAAGGCCGACCGCGATCGTTTTGTGCTCTCCAAGGGCCATTGCGCTCCGGGCCTGTACGCCGTGCTCGCCGAGCGTGGGTTCTTCCCCAAGGAGGATCTCGAGACGCTGCGCCACATCGGCAGTCACCTGCAGGGTCATCCCAACATGAACGACACCCCGGGCATTGACATGTCCACCGGTTCGCTCGGCCAGGGCATTTCCGCCGCCGTGGGCATGGCGGTTGCCGCCAAGCACTGGGGCGATACTTACCGCACGTACGCCCTGCTGGGCGATGGCGAGAGCGAGGAGGGCCAGGTCTGGGAGGCCGCCATGTTTGCCGGCAACCAGCAGCTCGATAACCTCTGCGTGATCGTCGACCACAACGGCCTGCAGATCGACGGCCCCGTCGAGGAGGTCAACGACCCCATGCCGCTCGCCGACAAGTTCCGCGCCTTTAAGTTCCACGTGGTGGAGCTCGCCGACGGCAACGACTTCGACCAGATCCGCGCCGCCTTTGCCGAGGCTCGCGCCACCAAGGGGCAGCCGACCGCCATTATCGCCGAGACCATGAAGGGCAAGGGCGTTTCCTTTATGGAGAACCAGGTTGGTTGGCACGGCAAGGCCCCCAACGATGAACAGTTTGAGCAGGCCATGGCAGAGCTCACGGCCGCCGGAGAGGAGCTCTAGGATGGCAGACGTCAAGAAAATCGCCACGCGCGTAAGCTACGGCGAGGCCCTCGTCGAGCTCGCCAACGAGCACGATGACTTTGTGGTCCTCGACGCCGACCTGGCCGCCGCCACGCAGACCGGCAAATTTAAGGCCGCTTGCCCCGACCGCTTTTTCGACGTGGGTATCGCCGAGAGCAACCTGATGGGTGTTGCCGCCGGTATCGCGACCACCGGTCGTGTTGCCTTCGCGAGCACCTTTGCCATGTTCGCTGCCGGTCGCGCCTTTGAGCAGGTCCGTAACTCCATCGGCTACCCGCACCTTAACGTTAAGATCGGTGCCACGCACGCCGGTATCTCGGTGGGCGAGGATGGCGCCACGCACCAGTGCTGCGAGGATATCGCCCTGATGCGCGTCATCCCCGGCATGACCGTGATTGTTCCCGCCGACGACGTGGAGGCCCGCGCCGTGACGCGCGCCGCCTACGAGTGCGACGGTCCGGTGTACATGCGCTTCGCCCGTTTGGCCTCGCCGGTTATCAACGACCCCGAGACCTACAAGTTCGAGTTGGGTAAGGGCATTGTCATGCGCGAGGGCGCCGATGTGACCATCATCGCCTGCGGCCTGATGGTCGGCGAGGCTCTCGAGGCCGCCGAGCAGCTCGCTGCCGAGGGCATCGACGCCGAGGTCATCAACATGCACACCATCAAGCCCATCGACGCCGACCTGATCGTCAAGAGCGCCACCAAGACCGGCCACGTCGTGACCGTCGAGGAGCACTCCGTGATCGGCGGCCTGGGCAGCGCCGTTGCCGACGTCCTGTGCGAGCAGTGCCCGACGCCGCTCAAGAAGATCGGCGTCAACGACACCTTCGGTGAGTCCGGCCCGGGCGCCGAGCTCCTGCACAAGTACGGCCTGGACGCCGCCAACATCGTGGCGACCACCAAGGAGTTCCTGGCCTAAGGCAAGACGAGGCAAAGTATCGTCTCAGCAACCACATCCAAGCCAGAACAGGGGCGTCTCCAAAGAGGGCGCCCCTGTTTTTTCGGAACAAACAAATCAGGCCCGTACCAAGCAAGGGCTTCCTCCGGGAAGCGGGCCCATCCCAGCCAAGTGCAACTCAGCCCTCCCAACTTTGTATATGCAGCACCCTAAGATAAACGCGGCGGCCCCTCAGTAACCGCAGGCCGCGCACAGGGTTACCTCCCAAATCTTTCCGCAGGACGGAGGAGCCCCCGCCGCGCGAAGCGCGCAGCGGGGGCTCCGACATGTCCGAGGACGATTTGGAGAGTAGCCCTGTGCCCGGCCGACGGGATCCCTAAGCACGCCATGCTTCTTATGTGCAGCAAAGCTAATACTGCTAAAATACAAAGCGCTCATGTAGTTTAAACGCACGACGATAAGGAGCACCAGTGGGTAACCACTTCCGTACCTCCGGTGCGGGCGATGATGCCCCCAAGACGCAGGCAGGCGTCCAGGGCAGTCGTTTCGCCACTCCGGATTCAGAGGGCCAGCCTGTTGCTCAGGCCCCCGCTCAGCCGGCAGATCAGGCACAGCCGGCATCCGATCCCTTTGCCTACAATCCCAACAGCGATGTCGCGCTTTCCGGCACGGCGGGTTTTGAGCCCGTTCAGGTCGTGACCGCTCGTGTGGAGCAGCCTCAGGCTGGTGCCGCCACGCCGCAGCCTACCATGGCCGGCATTCCCGACCCCTTGGCCCCTGCGACGCCGGTTCCTCAGCCTGCGCAGTCAGGTCTCTTTGCCGCAATTCCCGACCCCACGCAGCCTGCTGCCCCGGTGGTCGAGAGCGATCAGGCGGCCGAGGTCGCAAGCCTCGATAACGCGCTCAACAACCCCGATTTTACGTCGGTGTTTGCGCCCATCGATCCGCAGGCCAGCCGCAAGAAGATGGCCAAGCAGGCCGGTGTCGAGCCCGTTATCCTTATGGAGCATGTCACCAAGATCTATCCGGCACAGCCCAACAAGCCTGCACTCGACGACATCAACATCGAGATCTATCCGGGCGAGTTCGTCTTCCTGGTCGGTCACTCCGGTTCGGGTAAGACCACGCTGCTGTCGACGCTCAACCGCGACGTCAAGCCGACGAGCGGCCGCATCCTGGTTGCCGGTCAGGACCTCATGAAGATCAAGAACCGCAAGGTTCCGTTCCTGCGCCGCCAGATTGGCGCCGTGTTCCAGGACTTTAAGCTTCTGCCGCAAAAGACCGCCTACGAAAACGTGGCGTTTGCCCTGCAGTGCATCGGCAAGCCCAAGGGCGTCATTCGCAGCCAGGTGCCCGAGGTGCTGCGTCTGGTCGGCCTGGCCGATCAGATGGACTCGCTGCCCGATCAGCTTTCCGGTGGCGAGC
>CABSYH010000048.1:0-9351 GCA_902481965.1 uncultured Collinsella sp. | reverse complement strand
TCTACACCTCTCTATTCGTCGGCAGCGTCAGATGTGTATAAGAGACAGGTGTAGGAGCTGCGGAGCTTATAGCGCTCCCAAACCACGGGCACGCACAGGGCCACAGCGACAATCACGGCGGAGAGCAGCTTCATGTCGTTGGCGTCCATGCCCAACTGCAGCACGATGGCGCGGATAAGGAAGTACACCACGGAGCCAAAGACGGCGGAGGCAAGACGGACGCTAAACTGCGTGAGGCCGCCGGGCAGCAGACGGCCGAGCACCTCGCCGATAACAATGGCGGCAAGACCGATAACGATGGCACCGGTGCCCATACCAATGTCGGCATACTTTTGGCTCTGGCAGATGAGCGCGCCCGAAAGGCCGATGAGGGCGTTGGAGAGCACGAGGGCGATCATCTTGGTGGAGTTGGTGTTGACGCCCAGAGCGCGGATCATGTACTCGTTGTTGCCGGTGGCTCGCAGCGCCGAGCCGATCTCGGTGCCAAAGAACCAATACAGGATGGCAACGATAGCCACGGCGAGCAGGATGCCCAAGATGATGGCAACGGTGGACTGCGGCAGACCGGTCATATTGCTGACGGCGGAGAACACGGTGCCCTTGGCAAGAATGGGCGTATTGGACTTGCCCATGATGCGCAGGTTGATGGACCACAGGCTGATCTGGGTGAGGATTCCGGCGAGGATCGCAGGAATCTCAAAGACGGTGGTCAAAATGCCCGTCACGGCGCCCGCGATGGCGCCGGCGCACATACCGGCCAGCACGGCGAACAGCGGGTCGACGTTGTTATTGACGATGAGCACAGCGCAGACGCAGCCGCCGAGGGCAAAGCTGCCGTCGCAGGTCATATCGGGAATGTCGAGCAGGCGGAACGTGATAAACACGCCAAGCACCATAATGCCCCAGAGGACGCCCTGCGAAACGGCGCCCTGCAATGCAATGAGCATGCTTCATACCTCCTAGGATAGGGTGGACACGTGATTCACCATAATAGCGGTAACAATGCATAGAAGAGTTACGGACAGACGTTTTGTTTTACCTGAAACAAGCAGGGCGGACGCCGGTCTACAGCGCCCGCCCCTGTGGCTCAGATATTGAATAACGCGGCTAAAGCGCGAGCACGGGCTCTAGACGCATGCCGCGTATGACATTACGCGTCCAGGGCGGAAAGGTCGATGCCCAGGGCCTCGGCCATTTCGTCGTTCTTGACGACGACCAGGTCCTTACTCGAGAGGTGCTTGATCGGCATATCCTCGGGCTTGGCCTCGCCCTTCAGGATCTTAACGGCCATCTCGCCCGCGGCGTAGCCCAGGTCCTCATAGTTGATGGAGAGGGTGAACAGGCCGCCGGCCATGCACATACCCTCCTCGCCAGTCACGAAGGGAAGCTTGTTTTCCTTGCAGATCTGGCCGACCTGCGAGGCACCCGCGGCGATGGTGTTGTCGGTGGGGGAGTACAGCGCGTCGACCTTGCCCACGGCAGACTCGACGACGGACTGAATCTCGTTGGAGCTCGAGACGGTGAAGTCAGTGTACTCGAGGCCCAGCTTGTCGAGCTCCTTCTTGGCGGCCTTGATCTGGACGTCGGAGTTGGACTCGGCGGTGCAGTAGAGCAGGCCGACCTTTTTAACGTCGGGCAGGACCTTCTGCATCATCTCGAGCTGCTCGGCGACCGGGGTGAGGTCGGAAGCGCCCGTGACGTTGGTGCCGGGCTTGTCGTTGTCCTGGACCAGGCCGGAGGCGGCGTAGTCGGTGATGGCGCAGCCCACGATGGGGATATCGGCCGTGGCGCCGGCGGCAGCCTGCGCGGCGGGCGTGGCGATGGCATAAATCAGGTTGACGTTGTCGCCCACAAACTTGTCGGCAATGGACTTACACGTGGACTGGTCGTTCTGGGCGTTCTTCTGGTCGATCTTGACCTTAAGGCCGCTCTCCTTGATGGCCTTGACAAAGCCGTCGTTGGCGGCATCGAGTGCGGAATGCTCGGTGAGTTGCAGAACGCCGATGGTGTAGTCGGAACCGGCGGCAGCAGAGCCGGAACCAGAGTTGCCGCCGCATCCGGCGAGCGGGGCGAGCGCGAGCAGGCCGGCGGAGACCAGAAGGCTCCTGCGACTGATGGTGATGTCCTTCATATCATTACCCCCAGTATAAAAATGGCTGGAAACACTGCACTGGGACAAAGTGCAAGTGGAACTATAGTAGCGCTGATGTCCATTTTTACAACAGCCTGGCGGGTTTTTTAATACAGAATCGGATGGGCGGTACGGGTAGTCGAATGGGCGGCGGAGGGTCTTATGCGGCGGAGGAGGCGTCGTCCTCGTCTAGGGCGGCGAAGAGCTTCTTGCCGTCGAGGAGACGTGTGGTGACGTTTCTCATGCGACCAATCTCTACAGTGCGCAGCGTGTCATCGGCACCTCGGGCGTCATAGACCGTTCCCAGCAAATACGAGATGCCATCGCGCTGCCTGATGGCAAAGGGGCGGAGTGTCATCCGTGCTACTTCGGTTTCACCACGTGCCGTGACGCTCGAAATATCAAAACTCACCGTGGTTCCGTGGTCGATGGCCTGCTCGACGAGCTCGCACGTGTCGATGCGCTTGATGGGCGTGCGTGTTGCCTTGGTAGCCTTGCTGCCTGCGCTTGGAGCGGGTTCGGGTGTATCGAGGTAGCCGCGAACGTCGGCGCTCGCCATGGCAACTAAGTGCTGCGCCATGCTCTTGCGGATAGCGATAGGCGTGGAGCGGTTGCGCATGACCATACCGTGGAGCCGGATGATCTCTTCATCGGTGAGCGGGCGGGTAAGAAGTTTGTAGCCCACGCCGCGTTTGTATTCAATTTCGTATCCGGCATGGCGAAGCGCGGAGATGGCGGTGTAGATGCTGCGCCGCGCCGCCGAGATGGGCATGCGGGCGGGGTCGTCGGGATGGGCGAGGCGCCGGATCAGCTCATCGGAAAGCATGGCCTTGTCTTCGCCGGTGTTTTCGCTCAAGAGCTGCAGGATACGAACGGCGCGATAGGCTGCCATCGAGGCGGCGCCCCTCGTCGTGGTGTCGTAGGTTTCAACAGCGGCTTCGGTCATGGTGCCCACGTCCTTTCCGTTTTGGGTGGCGACGGTATGGAGCCTAGGACGCGGGGCTTTCCCAGGGGCGCAGGGCGCTCTGGGCGGTCGGTAGTCGTCGGCAAACGGCGGGTCGAGTTTTCAACAGCCCTGCTCAACTGACCAAAAACTTGCCAAAAGCTTGACGGATGCTGTTGAAAAAAGCGTCTCTCGACCGATGTCGAGAGACGCTTGTGCGATGAGCGTTGGCGTGTGGCGACGCGAGCTAGCGTTCGACGATTAGAAGTCGGCGTTGCCCACGGTGCGCGGGTGCGGCAGGACGTCGCGGATGTTGCCCACGCCGGTCAGATACATGACCAAGCGCTCGAAGCCCAGACCGTAGCCGGCGTGCTTGCAGGAACCGTAGCGGCGCAGGTCAAGGTAGTACTTGTACTGCTCGGGATTCATATCCAGGTCCTTGATGCGGGCCTCGAGCAGATCCAGGCGCTCCTCGCGCTGGGAGCCACCGATGATCTCGCCGATGCCCGGCACCAGGCAGTCGGCGGCGGCGACGGTCTTGCCGTCCTCGTTCATGCGCATGTAGAACGCCTTGATCTCGGCCGGGTAGTCGGTCACGAAGGTCGGGCGCTTAAAGTGCTCCTCGGTCAGGAAACGCTCGTGCTCGGTTTGCAGGTCGATGCCCCAGCTCACGGGATAGTCAAACTTGTGACCGGCGGCGACGGCCTGCTCCAGGATCTCGACGGCCTCGGTGTAGGTAACGCGGGCAAAGTCGGAGTTGGCGACATGGTCCAGGCGCTCGAGCAGACCCTTGTCCACAAACTTGTTGAGCATATTGAGCTCGTCGGGGCAGGTTGTCATGACGTCCTTAAGGACGTACTTGAGCATAGCCTCGGCGTTATCCATGTAGTCGTTAAGGTCGGCAAAGGCCATCTCGGGCTCGATCATCCAAAACTCGGCGGCGTGGCGCGTGGTGTTGGAGTTCTCGGCGCGGAAGGTGGGACCAAAGGTGTACACGTCGCCAAAGGCCATGGCAAAGTTCTCGGCATTGAGCTGGCCGGACACGGTGAGGCTCGCATGCTTGCCAAAGAAGTCCTGGCTCCAGTCGACCTCGCCGGACTCGGTGAGGGGCGGATTTTTGGGGTCGAGCGTGGTCACGCGGAACATCTCGCCGGCGCCCTCGCAGTCACTCGTGGTGATGATGGGGGTGTTGACGTAGACAAAGCCCTGCTCCTGGAAGAAGCGGTGGATGGCGGCAGCCGCGACAGAGCGGATGCGGAACACGGCGCGGAACAGGTTGGTGCGCGGGCGCAGATGCTGCTGGGTGCGCAGGAACTCGACGGTTGCGCGCTTCTTCTGCAGCGGGTAATCCGGGGCGCTCGTGCCCTCGACCTCGATGGAGGTGGCAGAAAGCTCGAAAGGCTGGGGCGCATCGGGGGTCAGCTTGACGGTGCCGGTGCAAATGAGTGCGGCCGAGACGTTTTGATGAGCGATCTCGTCGTAGTTGTCGAGTGCCTCGCGGTTCATGACGACCTGCAGGTCGCGGAAGCAGCTGCCGTCGTTGAGCGTAACAAAGCCAAAGTTCTTCATGTCGCGGACGGACTTGACCCAGCCGGCGACGGTGACGGTCTGGCCGCCGAGCGACTCGGCATCGGCATAGAGCTGCGCGATTTTGGTGCGGTTCACGTATCCTCCCATAACGGTTGAATGATAGCTATCCATACAGTTCGATATTCTAGCAGCTCGGCTCATTTGGGCTATACAGATAAGGCATTGGCCGGATGGTTTTTCAAACGAAAAGCGCCCGCGGTCAAATGGTCGCGGGCGCTTGACGAGGTGCCTTTTGGCTGTGTGGCGCGGGACTTGGCTACTTGGTCTTGGCCACCAGCAGCGGGTCGCCCAGCTTGACGAGCGGGTTGCCGCCGATAAGCGTTCCGGACTCGCCGACATGGTCGATGCTCTTAAGACGGTCGAGCTCGGAGACGATGACGGTCACGATGTCCTCGTGACCAGCGGCCTTAATGGCCTCGCGGTCGAAGCTGATGAGCGGCTGGCCTGCCTTGACCACATCGCCCATCTCGACAAAGCGGGCAAAACCCTTGCCGTTCATTTCCACGGTACCCAGGCCAACATGGATAAACACGCGAAGACCGTCCTCGGTGATCATGCCAATGGAGTGGTTGGTGACAGTGGTGGCACCGATGCGGCCGTTGGCGGGCGCATAGATGGTGCCGGTAATGGGCTCGATGCCATAGCCCTGGCCAAGCATGCCCGAGGCGATCGTCTCGTCGGGAACCTCGTCCAGGTTGACGAGCACGCCGTTAACGGGGGCATAGATGACGCCTTCGCGGGTGGCGAAGCTTGCTGCGGGCGGAACGGACGCCTCGCCGGCCGAGGTGAAGGTGGACTTAAGCGAATCGAGCAGACCCATAGTTGCCTCCAACTTAAATAGGCGCATATCGCGCGTTTGGTTTGCCGGAAACGTTTCATATGTGTTTCGCGGCTTGGTCAACGCCCCCTATTCTACGCTGCTCAGCGATACCTCTGAGCTGGGATTATGTGATATATCAGTTAAAGGGAAACTTATTGCTGGTGTGTTTCTGCGCCACGGGTTCAAGTGGGGTACGCTTGAAGGCGAAAAACAAAGGCGCATAATTTGCGCGAAGGGAGCACATATGATTGTCGAGAACCATGCGCTGTGGGGCGAGGAGCCGACCGAGGATTATCCGGCGACGTTTACGTATTTGGGTGCCGAGCCGCTGCCCGATAAACCGAATGGCCGCCGCCCCGCGGTGATCATCTGCGACGGAGGCGGGTTTACGCATATCGCTCCGCACGAGCAGGACCCGGTGGCGTTTGCATTTTTGGATCGCGGCTACCAGGCCTTTGTGCTCAACTATGTCACGAGTTCTACGGGTGACGTGAGCTTTCCGCACCCCCAGGCAGATCTTGCCAAGATGGTCGCCACGGTGCGCGCCAACGCCGACGAGTGGCATGTCGATCCTAAGCGCGTGTGCGTCGTGGGCTTTTCTGCTGGCGGCATGATTTGCGCCTCGCTGGCAACACAGTGGAAGACCGGCCCCTTTGCGGCACTTGCCGGGGCGCGTCCGGACGACATTCGTCCCGATGCCGTGGTGCTGGGCTATCCATTGCTCGACTTTGCCTATGTGCGCGACATGCAGACGCGCGATCCGCGCATTGACTTGCGTGTGCCCAAGACGGGCGGCAAGACGGGGCGCGATTTGCTCAACGACTACCTGTCGATGGTGACGGGCGGCGAGGCAACTGACGAGCATCTGGCCGACATCTGCCCCACCACGCATGTTTCGCGTCAGATGCCACCGACCTTTGTGTGGGGCGTGTCCGACGACAAGACGGCGCCGATCGCGCAGGTCTACCCGTTTGCGCAGCGCATGGCCGAGGAGGGCGTTGCATGCGAGATGCACGTCTTCGACCAGGGTGGTCACGGCCTTTCGCTCGGCAACGCCAACACCGCGGTCGACAACGAGGACAAGCAGGTGGCAGTCCGCCCCTGGATTCGCCTAGCCTTCCGCTTCCTCGAGCGCCATCTGTAAGAGTCCCGGCATCCAAGCCCTTCAATAACTTGCGGTGAAATAGTTCCTATCTGGGGCATCAACCAGCCCATCCAGGAACTATTCCACCGCAACTTCGTTTTTGATGCCCCGCCCGGAAACTGCGCCCCAGTTTTGCCTTTCAAGGTGGGACGCAGTTTCCCATAGGGCCTCGACTGGGAAAGCGCGTCCCGTTTCGAGCGGGGATTCTGGGATGCATTTTCCGTAAGAGGCCTGTTTGGGAAACCATATCCCGTTTCGAGCCGGAATTCTGGGATGTAGTTTCCCCGAGAGGCCTCATCGGGAAACTATGGCCCTGAACTCTCCTGCCTGTCCCCATTGCGCCAATTTGCTGATTGAACATCGTTGCATGTTCGCGCTATCATGCATGGTTACAATTGGTTAGCCATGGCAAACGGTTAGCCATGGTGAACATAAATACAACGCCCTGTGGGCGCCGGGGGAGGAACACGGACGTGAAGCTCGATACACTCGAGATTGGAAAGGACGCCGTTGTCGCATCGGTGGCATCGGACGACCAGGCACTCCGACAACATATTTTGGACATGGGTCTGACGCCGGGCACCGAAGTCACCATGATGAAGTACGCCCCCATGGGCGACCCGCTCGAGATTCGCCTGCGTGGCTACGAGCTCACGCTGCGCAAGGACGATGCCGCACGCATTGAGCTCGTGGGCGTGCACGACACCGACGCCGGCCCGCGCGTTAACGCCGCAATCGGCACGACGGAGCACCCGGCACTCGGCGAGGGGACGTATTCGCCCCGTGCTGCCAAGACGGCCGTGCCCGAGGGCGCGCCGCTGCATTTTGCCCTCGCCGGCAACCAAAACTGCGGTAAGACCACGCTGTTCAACCAGCTTACGGGCTCCAACCAGCACGTCGGTAACTTTCCCGGCGTGACGGTCGACCGCAAGGACGGCACCATCCGTAATCATCCCGAGGCAAGCGTTACCGACCTGCCCGGTATTTACTCCCTGTCGCCGTACACAGGCGAAGAGGTCGTGAGCCGTCAGTTCATCCTCGACGAGCGTCCGGACGCCATCATCGACATCATTGACGCTACCAATATCGAACGCAACCTGTACCTGACGCTACAGCTTATGGAGCTCGACCGCCCCATGGTCATCGCGCTCAACATGATGGACGAGGTGACCGCCAACGGCGGCGCCGTAGACGTCAACTTGCTCGAGAGCCTGTTGGGCGTGCCCGTTGTCCCCATTAGCGCTGCCCGCAACGAGGGCATCGGCGAGCTGGTGGACCACGCCCTGCACGTGGCGCGGTTCCGCGAGCGCCCTGGTCGCCTGGACTTTTGCGCGCCCGACGGTCCGGACGGCGGTGCGCTGCATCGCTGCATCCACGGTATTGCTAACCTGATCGAGGACCATGCCGTGACGGCGCACATCCCGGTGCGCTTTGCGGCGACCAAGCTGGTCGAGGGCGATGAGCTGGTAACCGAGGCGCTTCACCTGGATCGCAATGAGCTCGACGCTATCGAGCACATCATCACCCAGATGGAGGGCGAGGCCGGCACCGACCGCCTATCTGCGCTGGCCGATATGCGTTTTAGCTTTATCGGCGACGTGTGCGGGCGTTGCGTCGTCAAGCCGCACGAGAGCCGCGAGCACGTGCGCTCCGTCAAGATTGACCGCATCCTGACAGGTCGTTACACAGCCATTCCGGCGTTTCTGGTGATCATGGGCCTCGTCTTTTGGCTGACGTTTGGCGTGATCGGCGCGGCGTTGCAGGGACTCATGGAGGACGGTATCGCTGCCATCATCGCCTCGGCCGATGCGGGCCTCAAGGCGTTCGGTACCAACGACGTGGTGCGCTCGCTGGCTGTCGACGGCGTGCTTACGGGCGTGGGCAGTGTGCTGACCTTCCTGCCGATTATCGTCGTGCTCTTTTTGTTCCTCTCCATTCTGGAAGACTCCGGATACATGGCGCGCGTGGCCTTTGTCATGGATAAGGTGTTGCGTCGCTTTGGCCTGTCGGGCCGCAGTTTCGTGCCCATGCTCGTCGGTTTTGGCTGCACCGTGCCGGCTATCATGTCGACCCGTACGCTCCCATCCGAGCACGACCGCAAGATGACGGTCATGCTCACGCCGTTTATGAGCTGCTCGGCCAAGTTGCCGGTCTATGGTCTGCTGTGCGGGGCGTTTTTCCCACAGGCGACGGTTCCCGCCATGGTCTCGCTCTATCTGATCGGCATTGCGGTTGGCTGTATCGCGGCTTTGGTACTCAACCGCACGGCATTTAAGGGCGACCCGGTGCCGTTTATCATGGAGCTCCCCAATTACCGCCTGCCGAGCGTCAAGACGACGGTGATGCTGGCATGGGATAAGGCCAAGGACTTCATCACCAAGGCCTTTACCATTATCTTTGCCGCGACCGTGGTCATCTGGTTCCTTCAGACGTTCGACATCCGCTTTAACGTGGTCGCAGATCAGTCGCAAAGCCTGCTTGCGGGCCTCGGCAGCATCATCGCGCCGGCGCTGGCGCCGCTTGGCTTTGGCGATTGGCGCGCATCCACGGCGCTCGTCACCGGACTTATCGCCAAGGAGAGTGTCATCTCGACCCTCACCGTGCTTTTGGGCGCGACCTCGCCCGCGGCACTGTCGACCATGTTTTCGCCGTTTACCGCTTACGTGTTCCTGGTCCTGTCTCTTATACACATCTCCGAGCCCACGAGACGTAGAGGAATCTCG
>CABSYH010000047.1:0-9524 GCA_902481965.1 uncultured Collinsella sp. | reverse complement strand
GTGGGCTCGGAGATGTGTATAAGAGACAGATATATGAGTCAGGCAAGGCAAGACGGCATCACGCTCAGGCAGTGGCTCCCGCTTATCGGGCTCACCTGCTGTGCGTTCGTGTTCAACACGTCGGAGTTTATGCCCATCGGCCTTTTGACTGATATCGCCGCGTCGTTCTCGCTCACCGAGGCCCAGGCGGGCATCATGATCTCGGTCTATGCCTGGGGCGTCATGCTGCTGTCGTTGCCGCTCATGGTGTTTGCCTCGCGCTTCGAGTTCAAGCGGATGCTGCTGGGCGTGCTTGCCGTGTTCTCGCTCGGTCAGTTCCTGTCCGCTGTGGCGCCGACCTATCCCATCCTGGTCTGCGCGCGCCTGGTGGTCGCTTGCGCACATGCCGTGTTCTGGTCAGTCGCCTCGATTATGGCCTCGCGCCTGGTCGACACTCGCCACGGCGCGCTCGCCATCAGCATGATCGCCACGGGCTCTTCCATCGCACAGATCTTCGGCCTGCCGCTCGGCCGCGCCATTGGCCTGGCCGTGGGCTGGCGTATGACGTTTGCCGTGGTCGGGGGCCTCTCAGCCATCGCGGTCGTCTACCAGGCAGCGGTGTTCCCGGCCATGCCGGCGGGTGAGCGCTTTACTGTCGAACAGCTGCCCGAGCTGCTCAAGAACCCGCTCCTCATCGCGCTCTACGCAGTCACGGTCTTCATGGCGACCGGCTATTACGCAAGCTACAGCTATATCGAGCCCTTCCTGGCGCAGGTCGCGCACGTCGATGCGGGCGCCATTACCATGACGCTGACGGCGTTTGGCTGCTCTGGTTTGCTCGGAAGCTGGCTGTTTGGCCGCCTGTTCGATGGGCATCGCTTCCCGTTCTTGGCTATCACGCTCTCCGGCGTGCCGGTGGCCCTGCTGCTCATGGGGCCGGCCGCATCGTCGCTCGTGACAGTGCTTGCCGTCTGCGCACTGTGGGGTTGCTGCGCCACGGCCTTTAACGTGGCGTTTCAGGCCGAGCTCATCAAGCACACGTCGGCAGATTCGTCGGCCGGCGCCATGTCGATCTTCTCGGGCCTGTTTAACCTCGGTATTGGCACGGGCACCGCAATCGGCGGCGCCGTGGTTTCGGGTCCCGGTATCGCTTGGATCGGTTTCGCGGGCGGGTCGATTGCCGTCGTGGGCGTTATCCTCGCCATCACGGTGATGTTCCCAGCCATACGCCGTGCAAAGCCCGTCGCCTAGCCACATCCTCCTCATCAGCTGCGGTGGAATACGGAGTGTTTAGCCCAGTAAACCTGGTAAACAGTCCGTATTTCACCGCAACTTATTTTGGGGGAGGGGATGCGCGGCGGGCATACAATGGATGTCGTTGTGTTGAGCTTACCGGGAGGTTGCTATGTGGGCATACGAGACGACGTTCTATCAGATCTATCCGCTGGGCTTTTGTGGAGCTCCACGCGAAAACGCCGCGCCCGTTGCCGAGGATGAGCTCGCCCAGGCTGTCAACGCCGCGCCAAACCCCGATGCGCCCATCATGAAGATCGCCCAATGGGCCGACTACCTGCAGGAACTCGGCGTTGGCGCTGTGCTCATCAACCCGCCGCTCGAATCTGATAGCCACGGCTACGATACACGCAGCCTGCGCCACATCGACCGCCGCCTGGGTGGGGACGCCGACTTTGCCGCCGTATGCGACACGCTGCATGCCCATGGCATCCGCGTGGTGCTCGATGCCGTCTTCAACCACGTCGGCCGCGGTTTTTGGGCCTTCCGCGATGTGCAGGAGCGCAAGTGGGACTCGCCGTACAAGGACTGGTTCCACATTAGCTTTGACGGCGATTCCTGCTATGGCGATGGCTTTTGGTACGAGGGCTGGGAAGGCCATTTTGAGCTTGTGAAGCTCAACCTGCAAAATCCCGCTGTGGTCGATTACCTGCTCGAGTCCGTGCGCCGCTGGGCCGAGGTCTTTGGCGTCGACGGCCTGCGCCTGGACGTTGCCTATATGCTCGACCGCGACTTTATGCGCCGCCTGCACGTCTTTACCCGTGAGCTCAAGCCCGACTTTGTGCTGATCGGCGAGACGCTCCACGGCGACTACAACCAAATCGTCAACGACGAGATGCTCGACTCCTGCACCAACTACGAGTGCTACAAGGGCCTGTACTCCAGCTTTAACTCGGTCAACATGTTCGAGATCGCCCATTCGCTGCACCGCCAGTTTGGCGGCGATCCGTGGTGCATCTACCGCGGCAAACATCTGCTGTCGTTTGTCGACAACCACGATGTGCCGCGCCTGGCAAGTATCCTCACCGACAAGTCGTGTCTGCGTCCCGCCTACGGCATGCTCTTTGGCATGCCGGGCATCCCGTGCGTCTACTATGGCAGCGAGTGGGGAATTGCCGGCGAAAAGGGTGGCCCCGATGGCGACTGGGCGCTGCGACCTGCGCTCAATGAGCCTGCGCCCAACGAGCTGACGGCGTTCATCACGCAGCTTGCGCACCTTCGCTCGGCCGACGACGCGGCTGCCCGTGCTCTCAACTACGGTGCCTATCGCAACGTGTTGATCCAGAACAAGCAGCTGCTGTTCGAGCGCGCCTGTGACGGCGCGACGGTACTCGTGGCGGTGAATGCCGTGGGTGAGCCTTACACCTTTGGCGCCGGCGAGCTCAACGGGTCCTTCGTCGACCTGCTTGCCGACGATGCGCCCACGGTCGAGCTGACGGGTACCCTTGAGCTTGCACCCTACGAGGTGCGCTATCTGTTGAGAGCCTAGCCCATGGCCGTATCTGACGAGGGCTATCAACATATTGAGCATGGGTTTGAGCCCGTGTTTGACGAGCACTCGCGCGTTTTGGTGCTCGGGTCGTTTCCCTCGGTGCTTTCGCGCGCCAATGCCTTTTATTACGGCAACCCTCAGAATCGCTTTTGGCGTGTGATGGCCACGTGCCTCGGTATACCTGTGCCGCCCAACGAGGGCGATCCTTTGGCAAGCGGTGAGCCCGCGACGCTCGATGCCTCCATTGCCGCCAAGCGGGCCATGCTGCTGAACGGCGGCGTGGCCCTGTGGGATGTGGTCGAGAGCTGCGACATTAAGGGCTCGAGCGACGCGAGTATCCGCAACGTTGTGCCGGCACATATCGAGCGCATTACCGATGCCGCGTCGATCGAGGTCGTTGTCTGTAACGGCGGTACGGCAGGGCGACTCTACAAACGCTACTTGCAAGATCGGACGGGGTTGCCCGCCGCCGTCCTGCCCTCGACAAGTCCTGCCAATGCCGCCTGGCGCCTGGAGCGGCTTGTTGAGCGGTGGAGCGGCGCCGCTGATTGGCAGGCTTTTTCGATTTAGCAGTTTGAGTGCTCGGCAAGATGCCTCATAACGGCGTGCCAGATCGGTGTGGGCAGTGCAGACGTGGCGCGCACCATGCCGTCGGTGTCGACGCCACCCGTTGCGGCACCACCGAGCTTTTGCGCGTGTTCGACGGAACATCCCATGCGAACGGCGCCCACGAGCTTGTCCATGGCCTCAGAAAACGGTCGCCGCAAGAGTCCCATGCGCGGAGAGCGACGAAGCGCCGCAATGCCGCTGCCGGCGCAGATGGCAACGCCGCCACACCACAATTGGCCATGGCGCTCACATGCCTTGTGCAGGCGAACGGCGGTCCCACGCGCCTGCTCAGTGCCCTCTTGTGCGGCTCGAATCGCGACATAGACGCGCGTTCCCGTACCGCCAAAGCGCTCAAGCGCCTGCTCGATGGCTGTCAACGTCTCATCGTCAGTCACATCTTCAATGGCCAGCACGATGCCATCGGCAACGCTGCCGGCGTCATTTGCCTTCAAGTCGACCGGGCGGGGGAGTGCGGTGCCGGAAAGTTGAGCATAGGCGGCGATGGCATCCTGCAGGTCCCAGAGCAAAAAATCAAGATCGGCGCTATTGGGAATACTGATATACGCAACGGTGTGCAGTGTTTTTGGTACGTCGCCGCACGCGGTTGTCTCCATGCCATCTCCTTTCCGGCTCGTTTCCGTTTAGGTTACACCGTCTGGCGGCGCCCCGCCGCGCTATCCTAGTGCAACCCTTACGAAAGGAACGCCATGCGACTGCCCATGAATACCTCGCTTGCCACGCTCAAGCCCTCCGGTATCCGCCGGATCAACGCGCTCGCCGCCCAGCACCCGGGGTGCATCGCGCTTGCGCTTGGCGAGCCCGATTTTCCCACGCCCGATGTGATTAGTGCCGAGGTGACCGCCGCACTGGACCGCGGTGACACGCACTATCCGCCCAACAACGGTCGCCCCGCCCTGCGTGATGCACTGTCCAAATATATGGATGACGCGGGCCTGGCGTTTTCCGCCGATGAGGTCATCCTGACCGACGGTGCGACCGAGGCACTGTCGGCAACATTCATGGCTATGCTCAACCCCGGCGACGAGGTCATTATCCCCACGCCGGCCTTTGGCCTCTACGAGAGCATCGTCGTGGCCAACCACGCCAAAGCAGTCTTTTTGGATACGGAGCCTGCGCAATTTCAGATTGACGAGGATGCGCTTCGTGCTTGCGTGACGCCGGCGACCAAGGCCATCGTCATCTGCTCGCCCAACAATCCTACGGGCTGTATCCTCAACGCGGCTTCGCTCGACGCCGTGGCGCACGTGGCGGAGCAGATGGGCATCTACGTGGTCTGCGACGACGTATACAACCGCCTGGTCTATGTGGATGGCTACGAGCGCTTCGCCCAGCGACACCCGGAGCTGCGCGAGCAGACGGTCGTCATCGAGAGCTTCTCCAAGCCCTGGGCTATGACCGGCTGGCGCCTGGGTTGGCTCGCAGCGGCAGCCCCCGTCATCGCCGAGATCGCCAAGGCCCACCAATACTTAGTATCGAGTGCCGTCTCCTTCGAAATGGACGCCGCAGCCCGAGCCCTGACCGTCGACCCAACCCCCATGCTCAAAGTCTACCGAGCCCGCCGCGAACGCGTACTCGCAGCCTTAGACGCCATGGGCCTCGACGTAGTAGAGCCCGCAGGAGCCTTCTACACTTTCCCGAGCATCAAAAAGTTCGGCCTAACCAGCGAAGACTTCTGCATCAAAGCCATCAAAGAGGCAAACGTAGCCCTAGTCCCGGGCGACTGTTTCGGAACCGAAGGCCATATCCGCCTAAGCTATTGTGTTTCCGACCAAGATTTGGACGAAGGCCTAAATCGCCTGTCCACCTTCATTTCAACCTTATAGCCCAACGGGACGCAACACATCAGCCCACCGACCCAAGCATTATGAGTGGGGGCGTCAGCCAACGAAAACCCGGGCTGCCCAAAGTCAACGCAGGCACGCGCCGCCGAAGGCCAGGCGCAAGGTTTCCGTAGATTCCGCACGAGCCGGAAAGCACTTAATGTGCTTTCCGAGCGAGCCCAGGACCTGACCGAGCGGAAACCTTGCGCCTGGCCTTCGGCGGAGCGTGCCGGATGGTGGAATTGTGTGCAGCCCGGTTTTCCGTTGACCGACGCCGGGGTCCCCGCCATAATACTTTCGGTTCACGCACGAATCCGCTGCCAGAGACAGCCGGCGCAAACGGGTCTTACCCGCGAGCTTAATGGGACTTCCCGCCAGCCGAGGTGGTCGAGTAGATATGTCTTCTCGCCCCCGTCGCTCATGCAGCGCGGGGGCTTTCTTTTTGGACATGCCCCCGTCACGTCCTTGTGGCGGACCGTGCCCGGAAAGAATTCGAGGAGGTGTAATTCATGCCCCAGCAGTACAAAATCGACAAGGTTGCAGAGATCGAGTCCCGTATCGCCGAGAACGCCGGTCTGTTCGTCGTCAACTACAACGGTCTGACGGTTAAGCAGGCTCAGGAGCTGCGTCATCAGCTTCGCGAGTGCGGTGCCGAGATGAAGGTCTACAAGAACAACCTGGTCAAGATCGCTCTCAAGAACCAGGAGCAGCCCGAGATCGACGAGATCCTCGCCGGCCCCGTCGCTTATGTGTTCTACGAGACCGAGCCGGTCGAGGCCGCTAAGGCCCTTAAGGACTTCTCCGCTAAGTCCAAGGGCGTCCTTGAGATCAAGGGCGGTATCTCCGACGGCAAGGCCGTTTCCGCTGATGATGTTAAGGCTATCGCCGAGCTGCCGACCAAAGATCAGCTTCTCGGCCAGATCGCCGGTCTCATCTCCGGTTTCGCTCGCGACATCGCTGTCTGCGTCAACGGCGTTTCCTCTGGTCTCGCTCGTTCGATCCAGCAGGTCTCCGAGCAGAAGGCAGCCTAGTTGCTGTTTTCACCCGCGGCGGCAACGCCGCACCCCTGGCGCATTCGCGCCGTGTTTTAACTGATCTCCGTGCACAGACACGGAAACCGAAAGGACTTAGAAATGGCTAAGCTTACCACCGATGAGATCATCGATGCTCTTAAGGAAATGACCCTTCTCGAGGCTTCCGAGCTCGTCAAGGCTATCGAGGACACCTTCGGCGTTTCCGCCGCTGCTCCTGCCGCTGTTGTCGCCGCTCCCGCTGCTGGCGCTGCTGAGGCCGAGGAGAAGACCGAGTTTGACGTCGTGCTCGAGGGCTTCGGCGACAACAAGATCCAGGTCATCAAGGCCGTCCGTGAGCTCACCAACCTTGGCCTGAAGGAGGCCAAGGAGGTCGTCGAGGGCGCTCCCAAGGCTGTTCTCGAGGGTGCCAAGAAGGAGGACGCCGAGGCTGCCAAGGAGAAGCTCGAGGCTGCTGGCGCTGCTGTCACCCTCAAGTAATCAGGCTTTCTCGCCAGATTTCTTTGTAGACGGGGTTCGCATTGCGAGCCCCGTCTTTTTTGTTTTTCGGTCCCTCGACATCGGTAGCTCAAACTGCCATGTTCTGTGATTTGCGTCGTATCGGGCACCCTGCCGTTGGGCAATAAAATTGCACCATTCGAGCAATAATTTGCGTTGACCTGCTGAAGAATTGTCTCTGCCTTGTAGCGACATATAGTTCCAGCGGTAAGATGCTTAGGTATCGCAATTTGGTCTGCGGCTGTGTGCCGCACGCATGGGGCGCTTTTGCGCCTGCGAAAGGATCTTTGAATAACATGAAGGCAATCATCCCCGCCGCCGGTCTTGGCACGCGTTTTCTGCCTGGCACCAAGTGCACGCCCAAAGAGATGCTGCCGGTGCTCGACAAGCCCGTCATTCAGTACGTCGTCGAGGAGGCGCTCGACCCCGAGGAAGTCGACGACGCCATCATCGTTACTTCTCCCGGTAAGCCTGAGCTACTGAACTACTTCCAGCCCGATCGCTCGCTCGAGAACCTGCTGCGCGAGCGCGGCAAGAACGCCTATGCCGATGCCGTCGCCCACGCTGGCGGTATGCCGGTCGACTTCCGTTATCAGTACGAGCCCAAGGGCCTCGGCCATGCTATCCGCTCTGCTGCCGACGCCGTGGCAGGGGAGAACTTCCTGGTTCTTCTGGGCGACTACGTTGTGCCTAATCGCGACATCTGCGACAAGATGCTCGCCGTTTCCAAGGAGCACGGTGGAGCTTCGGTTATCGCCGTCGCTGCTTGCTCGCCCGAGGAAGTCAGCCGCTACGGCGTTATCGCCGGCGAGCGCGTCGGTTCGCTCGAGGGCGCCGAGGACGTTGCCGATGCAGAGCCGGGCGCTGTCTGGCGCATCGGCGGTCTGGTCGAGAAGCCCGCTCCCGAGGCGGCTCCGTCCAACCTGTACATTGTCGGCCGTTATCTGCTGAGCCCGCTGGTCATGGACCTGCTCGCCGATCAGCAGGCCGGCAAGGGCGGCGAGATTCAACTCACCGACGCCATGGCTCGCTCGCTTGACCGTGAGGCCATGTACGCTGTCGTCATCGACCCGCTCTCGGGCTACGACACCGGCACCCCGTCTGGCTGGATGGCCACCAACGCCCTCATGGCCGCAAGCGATCCTCGCTTTGCCAGCGCCTTCTGGGACGCCATCGACGAGCGCGGCGGCTTGATGCGCAAGTAAGCCTTTCGGGCATCGACATTTACGGGCGCGGACCTCGGTTCGCGCCCGTTTTTTATAAGAGCTGCGATTGCCGGCTCTCTGTTCACAGAAAATATATGAACAGATGTTCGATACACATACATCTACCTGCGTGTTTTCTGTCGAAAAACTTTGCTACTCCAAAAACTCAATCGCGTCAAGGCTTTTCTTGCCCAACGGTCGGTACCTGATAAACTATTAGGTTGCGATAACTGGCGAAGCTATGCCTCGCCAACCCACCGAGCATTTCCGTGAAGGAGGAAAAACCTGGTGACCTACGCATACACTGCCACTGAGCGCAAGCGCGTCAGCTTCGGGAAAATCCCGGAGGCCATGGAGCTCCCCAACCTTATCTCTGTTCAAAGGGAATCCTTTGAGCGTTTTAAGGACGAGGGCCTTCGTGAGGCGTTCAAGGAATCCAGCCCCATCCAGAGCCAGAACCATGTTCTCGAGGTTACCTTCGGCGAGCATCAGTTCGGCGACCCCGCGCACACCGTCGAGGAGTGCCGCGAGAAGGACATGACCTATCAGGCTCCGCTTCTGACCGACGTCCGTCTTACCAACAAGGAGACCGGCGAGATCAAGGAGCAGCTCGTCTTTATGGGCGACTTCCCCATGATGACCGATCAGGGCACCTTTATCATCAACGGTACCGAGCGCATCGTCGTCTCCCAGCTCGTCCGTTCCCCGGGCGTGTACTACAGCTCCGAGATGGATTCGGGCAAGCAGATCTACAAGGCTCAGATCATCCCGTCCCGCGGTGCCTGGCTCGAGTTTGAGGTCGACAAGCGCGACCAGCTCATGGTCTCCATCGACCGTAAGCGCAAGCAGAGCGCCACGATGTTCCTGCGCGCCCTTGGCATCGCCGTCACCAACGACGATATCATCGAGCTGCTCGGCAACTCCGATGTGATCAAGCGTACCCTCGAGCGCGATACCGCCCTTACCCGCGAGGATGCTCTTATCGAGATCTACCGTCGCCTGCGCCCGGGCGAGCCTCCCACCGTGGATGCTTCCCGCAGCCTGCTCGAGGGCCTGCTCTTCAACCCGCAGCGCTATGATCTGGCCCGCGTCGGTCGCTACAAGGTCAACAAGAAGCTCAACCTCACCACCGAGGAAGAGGTCACGGTGCTCACCGACGAGGATATCGTCGCTACGCTGCGCTACCTGCTGTCCCTCGCTGCTGGCGAGCAGGGCTTCAAGGTCGACGACATCGACCACTTTGGCAACCGCCGTATCCGCACCGTCGGCGAGCTCGTCGCCAACCAGTTCCGTATCGGCATGAGCCGTATGGAGCGCGTCGTCCGTGAGCGCATGAGCTCCCAGGACATCGACGAGATCACCCCGCAGTCGCTCATCAACATCCGTCCGATCGTGGCCTCTATCAAGGAGTTCTTCGGTTCCTCGCAGCTCTCGCAGTTCATGGACCAGGCAAACCCCCTGACCGGTCTGACCCACAAGCGCCGTCTATCCGCACTCGGCCCCGGCGGTCTTGCCGGCCACAAGTCGGGCTCCCTGTCTCTTATACACATCTCCGAGCCCACGAGACGTAGAGGAA
>CABSYH010000046.1:0-9639 GCA_902481965.1 uncultured Collinsella sp. | reverse complement strand
ACCGTCATCGGCGAGCCGTCGGGCAGCACGGGCTTCTGGGCCTCGAGCGTATCGGCCAGGGCCGCCACGCGTTCGACGTCGGCGGGGTAGCGGTCGTAATACTGCTGAGTTTTAGCTGCCATGCGCGGGAAGGTGTGCGCGTAGACCTCGCTGGCGCTCGCTGGCACGTGTGGAATGCCGCCGCAGGTAAAGCTTGCCGCCACGCCTTCGGGGAAGAGCGACAGATAGCTCAACGTCAAAAAGCCGCCGTAGCTCTGGCCGAGCGTGACCCAGGGCTTGCCGCCAAAGCCCACCAGACGCAGGTACTCAAAATCGCGCACGATGGAGCTGTCGAGGTGGCGCTTGAGGAAGTCGGCCTGCGAGCGTGCTGTATCGGCGCCGGCGGCCGTTGCGCGATCACCCAGTGCCTTGATCGTGCGTCCGTCCACGCAGCTACTGCGTCCGGTGCCGCGCTGGTCGGGAAGGACCACACGGAAGTGCTTGACGGCCTCCTCGATCCAGCCGTCGCTTGTAGGCGACAGCGGACGCGGGCTCTCGCCGCCGGGGCCGCCCTGCAAAAACAGGAGCAGCGGCAGATCGTCGTTGATGCGGTCGGGCGCGCAAACCACGCGGTAGAAGAGCTTGATGCTCTCGGGCGCGCCGGCGATTGGTGCCGGCATAGCGCCGCGGCGCATGGTGCTGCCGACGGCCAGGAGCATCGGCTCCAGGCCGCGCCAGTCAAGGGGGACGTCGATGCTGTGGTCCTCGACGTAAAGGCCGGGGACGTGGTACGAAGTGATGAGGGCCATGTGAGTCTTCCGTTCGTTGCGGTGTTTCGGGTTGACCAATTCTACCGCCGCGGGCGAGGCCATGCGCAAATCGGCTACCATGGTTGCAAACTTCTAGGAGAAAGGGCCGCCCATGTCGGTCGATATAGCCATGTATGTCCACGATCTTGCCGTTGCCGCCAAGGCAGCGTCGGCCTCGCTTGCCACGGCGAGCGATGAGCAGCGCCAGGAGGCCGTGCGCGCCATGGCCGCAGCACTGCGCAACGGTGTCGACTCCATCGTCGCCGCCAACGAGCTCGATATGTCCGCCGCGCGCGATGCGGGCACTTCGGCCGGTCTGCTCGACCGTCTGCTGCTGACGCCTGAGCGCGTCGAGGGCATGGCCGCCGGTTTGGAGAAGCTCGCCGAGCTGCCCGATCCCGTCGGCCGCGTGCTCGACCACCGCGTGCTTGCGAGCGGTGTGGACCTGACCCGCGTGAGCGTGCCGTTGGGCCTGGTCGCCATGGTCTACGAGGCGCGCCCCAACGTGACGGCCGACGCCGCAGGCATCTGCATCCGTACCGGCAACGCCTGCATTCTACGCGGCGGCTCGCTGGCCTATCACTCGTGTGCCATGATCGCCGAGCTGCTGGCCGATGCGCTCGAGGCCAAGGGCTTCCCGCGCGAGGCCGTGTCGATGATCGAGTCCACCGACCGCGAGGCCACCGGCGAGCTCATGAAGCTCCGCGGTATTGTCGACGTACTCATTCCGCGCGGAGGTGCAGGCCTGATCCAGCGCTGCGTGCGCGAGTCGCTTGTGCCGGTGATCGAGACGGGCACGGGCAACTGCCACATCTACGTGCATGAATCCGCCGACTTTGATAAGGCGCTCAACATTATCGTTAATGCCAAGACCCAGCGCGTAGGCGTGTGCAATGCCGCCGAGTCGCTGCTGGTCGACCGTGCTGTGGCCGATGTGTTTTTGCCCGCGGTCGTGACCGTGCTGCATGACCACGGCGTGCTGATTCACGGCGACGAGGCAACCTGCGCCGCATGCGCCGATGCCGGGCTTGTGGAGGGCGATGACTACGTCGCCGCGACTGAGGAGGACTGGGGTCGCGAGTACCTGGCGCTCGAGATGAGCGTGAAGGTCGTGGCAAACGAGGACGAGGCCATCGCACACATCAACCGCTACGGCACGATGCACTCCGAGGCCATCGTTGCCGAGGATACGGATGCTTGCGAGCGCTTCCTCGATGCTGTCGATGCCTCGGCCGTGTACTCCAACGCCAGCACTCGCTTCACTGACGGCGGCGAGTTTGGCCTGGGTGCCGAGATCGGCATCTCGACCCAAAAACTCCACGCCCGTGGCCCCTTTGCCGCCGAGGCCCTCACCACCTACAAATACAAGCTCCGCGGCACCGGCCAGGTCCGTCCCTAACGCCCGCGCAAACAAAAACCACCACAAAGGTGCCTGTCCCCTTTGTGGTGGTTTTAGGTGGCGTTGACGGTTAGGCCTGGAAGGTATCTCGGTCGGGGGCGAAGGACTGCATGGCCGCGATGGTGCGGTCAAAGAGCTCGGGGAGCTCCCAGCCCAACATCTCGGCGCCCTGCGAAATCACGTCGCGCGAGCAGCCGGCGGCAAAGCGTTTGTCCTTGAACTTCTTCTTGAGCGACTTAGTCGTAAAGTCCATAACGCTCTTGCTCGGGCGCATGATGACGGCAGCGCCGATCAGGCCGGTGAGCTCATCGCAGGCAAACAGGATCTTTTCCATCTGCAGCTCGGGCTTGGGTAGTGAGGTGTTGAAGTCCGACGTGTGCGTCTGGATGGCGCGAATGAGCTCGGGAGACGTACCTTCGCCCTCAAGAATCTCGGCAGCATAGATGGTGTGGTTCATGGGGTCGTCCTCATGCTCCTCCCAATCCAGGTCGTGCAGCAGACCGACGATGCCCCAAAACTCCTCGTTCTCGGGGTCGAACTCGCGCGCAAAGTAGCGCATAGTGCCCTCGACCGTCTCGCCATGGGTGATATGGAACGGGTCCTTGTTGTGCTCATTGAGCAGTTCGAACGCGCGGTCGCGGGTGATTCCGGCGGTAAGCGGCTCTGCCATAAGAGACTCCTTGTGTTCGTGGGTATCGATAAGAATGAATACTACTAGAACAAGAAAACCACCACAAAGGTGCCTGTTCCCTTTGTGGTGGTTTTTGGCGCGGATGGGTTAGTTGAGGGCGGCTTGGGCTAGGCGGGCTTCGGCGGCCTCCTCGGTGACGCCAAGGGCCACGGCGAACTCCTCGATGGAGCGGCGCTTGGCCTCCTTGAGTACGCGCATGTAGTAGGAGCTGGGCTTTTTATCAGCTTCCTCGGCCTGATGAATGCGGTGCATCATGGTCTTTGCCACGCGGACCGTCTCGGGTGCGCCCAGCTTGAGCTGCTGCTTAAAGTGTGTCTCCTCAAGCGAGCTGTTGCGCTCGGTAAAGGTGTCGCACTCCAGCTCGTCATAGTGGCTCAGCAGGTGCTCGGCATCTTGCTGCGAGATGGCGGCGTGCAAACGGTCGGCCTGCGCCACGGGGTACATGAGGATCGTCTGCGCATGTCCCTGCTTGGTCTCGAGCAGCAGCATGGGCTGCGGTGTGTCGTCCCTAAAACCGACGACGGTGCAGACTCCCTGGCCCGGATGAATGACGTGTTGACCGATTGAGAACATGCTACCTCCAACTTATACGAATTTACGTATGTCTAGAATAACACGATGACGTGCGCAAACCCTTACTTTATGCAGGAAAAGCACACAACTCTGATAGGTAAGAGTATTCGATAACAGACGCAACTCATTCACACCTTTATGCATTTTCAACGCCTGCATAATCTGCAGGCAGACTGGCATCTTTGAGTGACTCCATACAAGCTGTAGTCATTTTTGTGCATATGCAATATCTATTAGCTTTACCCTGCGACAGTGCCCGTCGCTTGTGATAGAGTGCTACAAACTCTGGCTTTTGCCCTACGAGTGACCAAGAGCTCGGGGGCTTTAACACAAGGAGGATCTATGCCCGAGAAGATTGAAGAGCTGGTACGCGCTGCGCTTGCTGCGGCCCAGGAGGCCGGCGACCTTTCCGCATTTGAACTTGACGATTGCGCTATCGAGCGACCGGCTGACACTTCTCATGGCGAGTGGACCTCTACCATGGCCCTGAAGTCCGCCAAGCTGGCCCACTGCGCCCCGCGCAAGATCGCCGAGGCCATCGTTGCCCATATGCCCGAGGACCCCGCGATCGAGAAGGTCGAGATCGCAGGCCCCGGCTTCATCAACTTCTACCTCTCCGTTGCCGTCAAGAATGCCATCTTTGGCGAGGCTCGCGAGAAGGGTATGGACTTCGCTAAGTCCAACGTCGGTGGCGGCCTGAAGACCCAGGTCGAGTTCGTTTCCGCCAACCCCGTCGGCCCCATGCACATCGGCCACGGCCGCTGGGCCGCGCTGGGCGACTCGCTCTGCCGCGTTATGGACCACGCCGGTTACGACATCCAGCGTGAGTTCTACATCAACGACCACGGCTCTCAGATGAACACCTTCGGCAACTCCATCAGCACGCGCTATATGCAGCTTGCCGACATCATCGCCAAGCAGGGCGTGGATATCGATGAGGCTCACAAGCTGCTGATCACAGACCGCGACGCCTTTGTTGCCGACGAGAACGACGAGCATCCCGAGACCCATCCGTACCAGGATAACTTTGCTGAGACCCTGGGCAAGGACTCCTATGGCGGCGACTACATTATCGACGAGGCTGCCGAGTTCTGGCGCACCGACGGCGATAAGTGGGTCGACGCCGATCCTCAGGAGCGCATGGAGAGCTTCCGCGAGCGCGGCTACGTAAAGATGGTCGACAACATGCGCGACCTCTGCCACGCCGTCAATTGCGACTTCGATCGTTGGTACTCCGAGCGTTCGCTGTATGTGAAGGACACCGAGGGTGAGACCGCCGGCACCTCCGCCGTCGACCGCGCTTTTGAGAAGCTCGACAAGATGGGCTACCTCTACACTAAGGACGGCGCCCTGTGGTTCCGCTCCACCGACCTGGGCGATGACAAGGACCGCGTTCTGATCAAGTCCGACGGCGAGTACACCTACTTCGCCTCCGACGTTGCCTATCATTGGGATAAGTTCCAGCGCGTCGACCACGTCATCGACATCTGGGGCGCCGACCACCACGGCTACATCGAGCGTGTCCGCTGCGTCTGCGATGCCCTTGGCTATCCCGGCAAGTTTGAGGTTCTGCTGGGCCAGCTCGTCAACCTGCTGCGTAACGGCAAGCCCGTCCGAATGTCCAAGCGCAAGGGCACCATGGTGACCCTGCAGGAGCTCGTCGACGAGGTCGGCTCCGATGCCGCTCGCTACACGCTCATCTCCAAGAGCTCCAACCAGATGGTCGACTTCGATATTGAGGCCGTTAAGAAGCGCGACAACTCCAACCCGGTCTATTACGTGCAGTATGCTCACGCCCGCGTGTCCTCCATCCTGCGCCGTGCCGCCGACGTTACGCCCGAGCAGGCTGACGAGATGGGCATGAAGGCCGTCGCCGAGAAGGCCATCGGCGAGAACGTCGATTACTCGCTGCTGACCGACCCGACCGAGCTTGCCCTTTCGCGTAAGCTCAACGAGCTCACCGACCTCATCGCCAGCTGCGCTCGCGACCGCGCCCCGTTCCGTCTGACGCACTTTGCCGAGGAGCTTGCCGGCGACTTCCACAGCTTCTACGCTGCCTGCCAGGTGCTGCCGAGCGAGGGCCGTCCCGTCGACCCCGAGCTTTCGCGTGCCCGTCTGGCCGCTTGCGATGCCGTCCGCGTGACGCTCGCCCTGGTGCTCACCCTTGTTGGTGTCTCCGCTCCCGAGCAGATGTAAGCTGCGGGTCATTTAACCGTGTAGGTTCGGCTTTGCTGAGCCCTATAAGCCCGATCTCCATGCGGAGGTCGGGCTTTTTGCAAACGCCGACGTATTGACGAATTTGGAACTGCTGGAAATACGAAACTATGCCGGTTTACTACGATGAATATGAGAAATTCCAACCACGCCAGCTTTTCGCAAAAAAGTGCAGGGCATCTACCTGCGGTTTTAGTTCAACAAGTTTCGGAGTGGTCGCGGTTGAGCGATTCATCGTAGTAAACCGCCATAGTTTTGGCGGAGGCAGTCAGATTTGTGGGTGTTAAACCAAAGAGTGCCCCTTTTGACTAGTCGTTTAAGAGCGTTCCCAATGACTAAGTTGCAGGTGGCGGCGGTTGTGTTACACTAACGCTGCGTATATGACGCAATCATCTCGATACAGATCAATGATGTCCGTCGTTTTGAACGGAACTAGACTGTTTAGCCGCCCTGAAGGTTTATGCAGGGAGCATGTGATCACAGGGCTTGAAAAGAAAGTTGAGCAAACACTGTGTCTGATCAACAGCAAGAAAACGAAATAACGACGACGCAAGCCGCTTCCGCTGCACCGGTTGCGTCGGACCAGGTCGCGGCGCCCGCGCATGCCTCGGCTCCTGAGACGCCTAAGGCTGCTTCGACGTCTACGCCTGCAACGGCTGAGAAGGCCGTGCCTGCAACTGGTGAGGAGGCTGTTCCGGCAAAGCCCAAGCGTACGCGCCGCACGGTCAAGCCTGCTGCTGACGGCGAGGAGGTCACCAAGCCCAAGCGCCGTACCACGCGCACGACGCGCGCCAAGCGCACCGTTGCAGCTGACTCCTCGGCGCCGATTTCCGATGAGGTCGCGCAGGCACGTGCGTTGGCGCAGATTAGCGAGGCTCAGGTGGTGCGCGCCCGCCGTCGTGCTGCCGAGCACGAGGCCGCGGCTCTGACCGAGCTTGCAGCTCCGTCTATGCCCGAGACACCTGCCGCCACCGAGACCCCTGTCGCCGACCAGCCGACCGAGAAGCCGGTACCGCGCACACGCCGTCGCACGGCTGCTAAGGCCGAGCAGGTTGCCGATCAGGTAACCCCCGAGCTCACTGAGGCTTCGGTCCGTTCCGTGGCAGGGGAGGGCACATCGCCTGTTGAGCCCGCTGCGTCTGTCGAGGCCAGCGAAGTTCCCGTTGTCGATCCGGCTTTGCGCCCGCACCGTCGCGGTCGCAATCCCAAGGCCTTCGTCGAGGCAGAGAAGGCCGCAGCCGCAGCTGCAGCCGCTCGGGATGCTGCGGCGACCGCCGAGTCTGCAACCGCTGCCGATGCACCCGTCCAGGATGCTACGACTTCCGAGGCCGCTCCCGCCGATGTCGAGCTCGCCGATGTCCGTCCTGGTCGCAGCCATCGTACTGCTGCTAAGCGCACGTCCAAGGCTAAGGCTGCCAAGAAGGGCGCGTCCGAGGATTCCGCCGAGACGACCGTCGATGCATCGGCTGATGCCGCCGAGTCCCAGGACGTCGAACAACCTGCGTCCGAGAAGCCCAAGCGCGGTCGTAAGAAGTCCGCTAAGGCCAAGACGTCCGAGCAGCAGGCTGATGTCGAAGCGCAGGTCGATTCCGGCGCCGAGGCCAATGACGCTGCTGCGGCCAATGCCGACGCCGCCGCAACTGATGGTGCCGCGCCCGCCGAGGCCGAAGACGGCGCTCGCCCCAACCGTCGCCAGCACAAGCGTAACGACGAGCGCAACGACCGCAAGGACGAGCGCAACAACGACCGTCGCAACCGCCAGCGCGATCGCAAACAGCGCAACAAGGAGCGCAACGCCGCCCCCACCGAGCCCACGCTTTCGCGCGAGGAACTCGCGGCCATGAAGGTCGCCGAGCTGCGCGAGAAGGCCAAGGAGTTCGAGATCGAGACGACCGGCAAGAAGAAGGCCGAGCTCGTCGAGGAGATCTACACCACTGCCGCGAAGGCCGAGGGCTTCCGCGACATCAAGGGCATCCTGCAGATTCGTCCGGACAGCTCCGGTATCATCCATGCCCACGGTTACATGAAGTCCAACGACGACGCCTTCGTCCCCGCCTACCTCATCCGCTCCGCGCGTCTGCGCACGGGCGACGTCATCGAGGGCTCGCTTCGTCCTTCGCGCGGCGGCGACAAGCGCGCCGGCCTCGCCAAAATCACGACCGTCAACGGTCTAGACCCCGAGCAGATTCGCAACCGCCCCAAGTTTGGTGACCTCACCCCGGTCTATCCCAACGAGCCGCTGCGCATGGAGCACGGCAAGGACTCCATTACCGGTCGCGCCATCGACATCGTGTCGCCGATCGGCAAGGGTCAGCGTGGCCTGATCGTGTCCCCGCCCAAGGCCGGCAAGACCACGATCCTCAAGAAGATCTGCCAGTCTATCTCGATTAACAACCCCGAGGTGCACCTCATCTGCCTGCTCGTCGACGAGCGCCCCGAAGAGGTCACCGATATGCAGCGTTCCATCAAGGGCGAGGTTGTGGCGTCGACCTTCGATATGCCCGCCGACAACCACACTCGTGTGGCAGAGCTCGTCATCGAGCGCGCCAAGCGCATCGTGGAGCTGGGCGGCGATGTTGTGGTGGTGCTCGACTCCATCACGCGTCTTGCCCGCGCGTACAACTTGGCGGCGCCCGCCTCAGGCCGCATCCTTTCGGGCGGCGTCGATTCGGCGGCACTGTATCCGCCCAAGCGCTTCCTGGGCGCAGCCCGCAACATCGAGAACGGTGGCTCGCTCACCATCCTGGCCTCTGCCCTCATCGACACCGGTTCCAAGATGGACGAGGTCATCTTTGAGGAGTTCAAGGGCACCGGCAACATGGAACTCAAGCTCGACCGCGATCTTGCCGACCGCCGCATCTTCCCGGCCATCGACCCCGTTGCCTCCGGTACGCGCAACGAGGATCTGCTGGTCGACGAGCAGATGCGCCCGTTTGTCTTTGGCCTGCGTCGCATTCTTGCCGGCATGAACAACACCGAGCGCGCGGCCGCATCGTTTATCAAGGGTCTTAAGGGCACCAACACCAACCAGGAGTTCCTGGTGCGTTCGGCCAAAAAGCACAGCGACTACGAGCAGACGTTCTAGGTTGTCATCCACACGCAGCGATAGTCATCAATGCAATAAAGGGTCGGGGTTTTGAGCCTCGGCCCTTTTCTATATCGCCGCTCCGCGCTTTTTTGACCATAAGACTGGCAAGCAGCAGGTTTCCCGTTTCAATCCGACATCGTCGCTTGCAATCGACAGGGCGGTTTCGCATAATAGCTTTTAAGCTTCGCGACGGAAAACGCAGATGAAACGAACCATATACCGTTGCTTTGGGGCATAGCCCCGCTTCATCTTCTCTCGCGCAGCCAACTGAATGATGCGATTTGGGTGCTGGAAGATGGGGAGAGCTCATGGCTTCTTCTGATGCAACACAACGAGCAGTCCTTGCCGGACTTTCGTGCGGGATCGGCCTTGCCGCTCCCGTGGTTATGTATGCCGCGACGCTGCCGTTTTCGTCGGTGAACGAGACGGTCGTGGCGGGTGCGGTTCCCTTCGCCGTGGGCGCGGTGGCGGGCGTGGGTATCTATGCCGCCTCGCTGGGTATCTCCGAGTATCGTGCGCAGCGTGAAGAGCGTCTGTTCCAGCCCGATGCCATGGGCGGTGCCGCCAATCTCAATCAGCATCAAAGCGAGTTCAAGACCGCCTCGATTCCAGCTCAGCAGCAGGATGCGACTCCTTACGCTGCGACTTCTGCTTCTCAGGCTCAGGCGGAGCAGTCTACCTCGGCATTCCTTTCCGGCCTGACTGGTGCGTTCCAGCGCCGTCATGCCGATGATGGTGTCCCTACCATCGCTCGAGCCGCAGATGCTATGGACGAGGACGAGGCTTGGTCCATGATCGACAGTATGCTCGACGACGATTCGCCGGTGAGCTGCGACCCTGCACACTCGCGCGACTGTCTCTTATACACATCTGACGCTGCCGACGA
>CABSYH010000045.1:0-9687 GCA_902481965.1 uncultured Collinsella sp. | reverse complement strand
GAAAGTACGTTGACCGGCATGTCGGAATCGGGCAGCTGCAGGGCGTCCATGGCCTGGCCGAGCTTGGAATCGATATCCCAGCCGTCGGCGGCGTCGATCTCGTCCTGGAGCTTGCCCATCTCGGCCATGAGGGCGTCCATGTCGCAATCCGGGTCGCACATCTCCTCGCCGATCTTATTGAAGCGATCGACCTTGGCGATCATATCGCCAAACGCCATGCGCACGTTCTCGATGACGGTCTTGTCGTCGTCGAGCGGCGGCTCCTGCTGCAGGATGCCCACAGTGTAGCCGGGGGTGAGCCTGGCATCGCCGTTGGAGACCTCCTCGATGCCGGCCATAATCTTGAGCAGGGTCGACTTACCCATGCCGTTGGGACCCACGACGCCGATCTTGGCACCGGGGTAGAAGCTCAGGGTCACGTCGTCAAGGATCACCTTGTCGCCATGGGCCTTGCGAGCCTGATACATCTGGTAGATAAACTCCGCCATATGTCTGTTCTATCCTTTCTACCTGCTGTTTCCCTATTCTTGATTCGCTTTAGTGGAAACGAAATGAGGGAACCAGCTCTGAAACGTAACGAAAAAGGGGCATGGTTGCCCACACCCCCTAATACTACCTGGGAAAAGTCCCCCGGAACATACTATGAACTGCGTACGCTAGTTTTCCGCAACCTTAACGAGCGGCTCGCTGCGATTTGCGCCACAACAGATACGAGTAGACGTAGACGGCTCCAACCGAACCAAACGCCAGAACCGCAATCACCGCGGCGACGACTTCACTCGAAAGCACGCTGCCTGCCACGCCCATCACAATCAGGCCAATACCCAGCACCATAAAGCAGGCGCCGACAAAACGCTGAGTACGGCGCCAGTTCTCGGGATCGGCAAGCGCCCAAGGTGTCTTGATACCGAGCGTATAGTTCTGCTTCACACGCGGCAAGTAGTTGCCTACGCCGATGAATAGCAAACCGACAACACCGGAAATCAGCACGTTAACCGAACCGACCGCCGGCACCACGCCCCAGACCGTAAGCTCTCCCAGCCAGCTTATGGCGCACATGAACAAGGTGAAGGCGATTACGAAGCCCTGGTAGAACTTGCCCGAGGTTCGATATGCCTCACCTTTGGGGTCGATGCGCGGCACCACGCAGAACATTGCGAGAAGCGCCAGAGGCAGCACGCCGAGCGCGGAGGCCATCCAGCTAGGACCCCAACCGTCGACGGCGCCGTTCGCGCCCCAGTGCGTGGGAATCTGCGCAGGCAAGCTCGGCATCACCATGAGGTGCGCTACGACATTGGCGACGCACAGAGCGACCAGCGCAATCCACACGCGCGACGATACCCCCGTGGGGTGAATGCCCTTGTTTTCGTTATTCATCCTTATCACCTTCAGTGTTTGTAAAGCCCATAAACCAGCCAATTAAATCCTGCATGACGGTGGTGTTTAAGCTGTATACGATGTTTTGGCCATGGCGCTCGTCGGTCACCAACCCGGCGTTTTTGAGCGTCGCCAAGTGATGGCTCAGCGACGGCTTACTGATATCGAAATGCTCGGCAAGCTCCCCCGCCGTGCAATTGCCCTCGCGCAGCAACTCCAAAATGCGCCGTCGCGTTGGATCGGCAAGCGCCTTAAAACCCTCTCCCGGCATAAGACCTCCTCTCATCATCTCTCATGACGTGCACACTATACTCGATATTTTGATGTTTGTCTAACTATCTAATCGCAATGCTTCAAACCACATCAAAGCAAACGCCATCGCAACCTATGGGCGATTACCTATAATGACGATAGCTAAAACACGATTCGCTTCCCCATCGGAGGATATTTATGACCGAAACCGCTGCCGCAGCCGCCATCGAGACACGCGACACCAAGCTCGAGATTATCATGGGCCGCGAGGCACTCGATAAGCTCGCCGATGCTACGGTGCTAGTGCTCGGCTGCGGAGGCGTGGGCTCCAACTGCTGCGAGGCACTCGCCCGCGGCGGCATCGGTCATTTCGTCATTCTGGATAAGGACATCATCGCGCCCAGCAATATCAATCGCCAGGCCATCGCCTTTCACAGCACCGTCGGCAAGCGCAAAGTCGACGTCATGGAGGCTATGATTCACGACATCAACCCTACCGCTACCGTCATCAAGCGCACCGAATACCTGCTGAGCGACAACATCGATGATTTCTTCGCGAGCGTTTTGGAGCAGACGGACGGCAAGCTCGACTACGTCGTCGACGCCATCGACACCATCTCGGCCAAGCTCACCATTGCCAAATATGCTCAGGACCACGACATTCGTTTGGTTAGCTCCATGGGCGGGGCCAACAAGCTCCATCCCGAGTGCCTCCGCTTTGCCGACATTTTCGATACGGTACGTGACCCCATGAGCCGCATCATGCGCAAAGAATGCAAGAAGCGCGGAATCAAGAGCCTGCATGTACTGTTTAGCTGCGAGGAATCGGTTAAGACACAGCCCCGCGACCCTTCCAACATCCACGAGCGCACCGAGCTGGGAACCGCCAGCTTTATGCCGCCCATCATGGGCCAGATGATTGCCGGCGAGGTTATCCGCCAGATCAGCGGCCGCGGCACTGAGCGCGTACGCTCCGATGGCCAACGTCTGGACTAGCGGAGCGCACCGAGATGGAGCCCCGGTTATTTGATGCACACTGCCATCTTGATTTAATGGCTCACCCGGACGCCGTTGCCGATGAGGCGACGGCGCTGGGCTTGGGTCTATTTGACTGCGGCGTCAATCCGCGCGACTTTTCGGCCGCAAACGAGCGCGCCTGTCGCCAACCAGGCATCATCGCCGGCGTTGGGCTTCACCCCTGGTGGCTCGCCGATGGCCACTGCGGTTTTGTCGAAGTCAATCTGCTTTGCGAAGTTGCTGCCCAAGAACGCTACATCGGCGAAGTCGGACTCGACTTTTCCGCGCGCTTTGCTGGAAGTGAGCCGCTACAAATACAGGCACTTAACCGGCTCTGCGATGCGCTCGTGCAGCATCCTCTTACCGGGCGCGTGATATCAATTCACGCCGTTCGTTCGGCAGGAGCCGTACTGGACGTCCTCGAATCGCATGGACTACTCATCCCAAACCCCGACTCCCCCGTTATCATCTTCCACTGGTTTAGCGGTACTTCGGACGAACTCGTCCGCGCGCGTAATGCGGGCTGTTATTTTTCCGTCAACGAACGCATGCTCGCATCTAAACGAGGACGCGAATACGCACGACAGATTCCACTCGATCGTTTACTGCTCGAGACCGATGCACCAGCGGAGGCAAACGCAGAAATAAGCGCACAGTCACTCATCAGATCGCTCGAAAGCGCCTCAGAACACGTCGCCTCGCTCAAAAAATGCGACGCAAAGCATATTGAGTCGGCGGTTTTAGCGAATGCACACTCTGTTTTTAGCCTTCGCTAACCCCTGTGGTCAAAAAACGTCAAATATGAGTACTGCTAGCGAAATGGATACATTACTCTGAGCTTTCCGACCACCAGAATAATCTACGATTGTCCATTAACTAACACTTTTACAGTCACTCATCCTGCATTTTCGCAATCTTAAACCCCTCCAAACGCTCAAATCACGTCTGAAGGGGTCGATTTTGCTGCGACTAAATTAGTCACAGTACTCATATTTGGCTTTTTTGACCACCGAGTCACGGGAAGGCACCAATACAGCTCCCCGGGACAGCTCGGCTATTCGACGATTGGTGCTCCGTGGCCCCAAGAACCTTCCATGCCGCACACGGTCGAGGCAAACCCGGCAGCAAAGTCGAGCGCGCGCTCGATGGCCTCGGCGCCATCCTCACCACGCTTGGCGGAATCGAGATAGCACATCAAAAACGAGGTGAGGAACGAGTCGCCCGCCCCCATGGTGTCCTTCATGTCCGTTACCGGTTTAGCCAGCTGGCGGTAATAACGCTCGCCGTCGTAAGCAATGCAGCCCTCGGCGCCCGCCGTAGCCGACACAAAACGCGGACCCAGGCCCTTTACCCATGCCAAACGCTCGCGAATCTCGTCCTCACTCGCAGCATCCGCCGCACTAAAGAAAGCGAAATCGACGTAGGGCGCAATCTGCTCGTAGTACTCGTCGGTGGAGTCGTCCGAAAAGTCAAAAGAGACCGTGACGCCCGCAGCCTTCAACTTGGGCAGCTCGCGCTCGGTGAAGCAATAGTTGCCCGAATGAACCACATCGAACTGCTTCATGTACGCAAGGTCAAAGCGATCGAGGACATAGCGCGCATCGCCACGGATACCGCCCTCGTTGGAGCCGAGGAAGACACGGTCACCGTCAACGACGGTCACGCGAGCCGCTCCGTTCTCGCCAATCATCTGCTCGCACTTGTCAAGCTCGATACCCTCATCCTCGAGGCTTGCAATGACATGCTCGGCAGCGGCATCATTGCCAAAAATGCCCATGTATGCGGAGCGTGCGGCACCGCATTTCTTGGCATAAACGGCGAAGTTCACCGCATTGCCGCCGGGATACATGGTGTGGATATGCTCGTAGCGATCGACGACGTTGTCGCCAAATCCGAGCGCGTTAACGTTAAATGCCATGGCCTTTGCTCCTTCTAGTACTCGACAACACCCATATAGCGACGGAAATCGGGATCGTGATCAAACACCTTGCCGCGTGCGGCACGCAGCTCGCAGTTCATGGCGTAGAACAGCACCGGGTCCAGATAGGCACGGACGCTCGCCGGCACGGCTTCCATACCGTACTCCTTGGCATCGAGCACCATCAGCGTATCGGTATGCGTCTTAAGGAACGCCAGGGCGCGCTCGTCCATAGCACGGCACTCGCTGGAGCCCATCTGCAGGAAGTAAAAAACGCCATCCTGAGTAGCCTCGAAGGGGCCATGGAAGTACTCGGCAGAGTGGATGTAGCTGCAGTGCTGCCACTGCATCTCCATAAGAGAGCAGATAGCGAAACCGTAGGTCTGGCTAAAGTTGGGACCGCTGCCCAGAATATAGAAGAACTCGTGCTCCTGGCAAAGCTTGGCAAAGCGATCGCCCAGCTCGGCATTTACCTTCTCGCGTGCCGGGGGAAGAATCTTATCCATCTCGGCGATACCGGCATACATATCGGCAAGATCGGCGTAACCCTCCTGCTGATCGAGCAGCTCTGCCGCAAGCAACAGCGAAATGCCAGCGGGGACCTCGGCCTGCGGCACGCCCTCGCCCCACGGGTAGACCCACGTGGTCCATTTACCGGTGTCGATCTTAGATCCAGCGTTGTCGGTCTGGGCGATCACCGTAGCGCCGGCAGCAAGGGCAATCTCGCAGCCCTCGACGACCTCAGGGGTGTTGCCACTGTGGCTACAAGCGATGACCAGGGACTTCTCGCCCAGACGACGCGGACGCATGATATCGAACTCGCGAGCCGTATAGATATACGAAGTGAAGGTGGTTGCCTCGCGCTGCAGAAGCTCATGGGCCGGAATCAAATCGATCATGGAGCCACCGCAAGCAATCCAGTAGACGCTGTCGAACTTGCCCTTCTCGGCAATTGCCTCTTTGATCAGATCGTGTGCGTTCATATCCAGTTCCTTTCTTGTTTGGCCGCAATCAATGACGTTGGCTGCGTGGCCGATAGTTGTTTTAGTCAATCAGATATTTCTCGAATGCGGCCATGTTCTTGGCATCTGCCGCCGCCGGGTCATCGTAGTAACGACCGTCCGTGATTTCCTGGCCCAGCATGCCGTCGAAACCATGGGCGTTGAGCGTGGCGACGAAGGCGTCCATATCGTGCTTGCCATCGCCCCACACCAGATGGCCATACGGGTCACCGTCGATAAAGTGCATCTCGTGAATTGCCCCATCACCAAAGGCGGCAAACCAGTCCTCGAGCGTCTCGCCTGCAACGCCCATCGCGGTTGTATCAACCATGGGCTGTAAGTACGGGCTCGCGACCTCGTCAATCATGCGCTTCGCATCGGAAACCGTCGTCACAAGGTTGCTCTCCTCGGGACGCAGGCTTTCCATCGTAAGCACCAAACCGTGCTCGCCGGCATACTCCGCCAGAATGGACAAGTGCTCGCGGCTGCGCTTCCAGGCTTCCTCGCGGTCCTCGTCCCAGTCGCCCCAGCCCGAGTTGATGGACATGCGGTCGCACCCAAGTACCTCGGCAAGCTCAATGCCGTGCTTAAAGTACGCCAGGCTGCGCTGTTCATGCAGCGGTTTGCGTGCGCAGTACTGCCAAGGATAGACAACATTCTCGGGACACAGAGTACGATACCTAAGCCCACGGTCTGCAGCCTTTTTCGCCAGGACCTCAGCCTCAAAGTAGCCCGTGTGGTCGAGCGTCACATGCGGCTCCGCACACCACAGCTCAATGGACTCAAAGCCCAAACGCTGCTGCACATCAAGGAAGTAATCGAGCGACCACATGATGTAGTGGATATTCATGCCCGCAATCTGTTCGCGGTGCAGCGTCGGTTTGGATTCAGACATCTTATGCCTCCTTATTTCGATCGAACACGATTTGTCCGTCCGACATCGTCATGTCAACCGCAAGATCACGTGCGTCGCGATAATCGAGGTCGAACACATCCCGATCGAGCACGCAGATATCGGCAAGCTTGCCAACCTCGAGCGTACCCAGCTCGTCTTCGCGCATCAGGTCGTACGCGCCCCCGGCAGTCCAAGCGCACAAGAGCTCGACAAGCGTCAGCGTGTTGACCTCATTCACGGGCAGTCCGTCGTCGAAGTATCCGCCGCACGCACTGTAGATTGACTCGCCCAAGCTCGGAATCAGCAGCGGCAAATCCGTGCCACAGCACACTGTGCATCCGGAATCTTCCATGCCGCGGCGATTCCAGCTGTGCAAAAGTCGCGTCTCGCCAATTTGTCGACGCATCATCGACAGGCAATCCTCGCGCCGGTCCAGCGTCAGAATCTGCGGATAGACCTCGCAAATTCCACCTAACTTGCCAAACTCGACAAGATCGGTCGGGTCAGAGTTCTCGAGATCGGTAATCGCATGGCGACGAAGCATCCGTCCATGCTCGTCTCGAGGCAGCGAGGCATAGAGCGCCACGGTGCGACGAACGGCGCCATCGCCCTGGCAATGCAAGGAATATCGGAAGCCGTCAGCATCAATTGCACGCAGCTCGTTCTCAATCAGATCCCACTCTGGCTCCTCGACGACCGTCTTGCCGGCAGCGCCCGCATCGGCCGAGTCCTCATAGGGGTCTATCATCTCGGCAAGCCCCGCCCATACGCCGCGATCGGTCATACGGTTGAAGCCAGAAAAACGAACGAACGGTCCCCGGAAGCGCTCTCGCGCCTCGCGGGCATATGCCAGATTTGCACCGGCGCCCACCGGCTGCGACATCATAGAGACGCGAACCGTCAGCTCACCAGATTCCTCACGGCGAGCCATTTCGTCGGCAAAGCCGTAGTAGTCATCAAACGCCATTTCCTTGATGGCGGTAACGCCGCGCTCGTTAAGCATGCTCATGTAGTCCGAATACCCGGCACGCACCTCGGGCAGCGCGAGGAAATCGCTCATCATGCGCCAGATCTTCTCGGCATAGCACGCCTGGGGTGTAAAGCCGTATCGCGCACTGGCGGCAGCATTGAGAACGCAGGTCTCCGCATCCGATGTAAAGCAGACGACGGGGATATCGCCAAAACAATCGTCAAACACAGCTGCCGTATTTGCGTTCTCGGCATCCGATGCCAACGTTTCGGGTAGGTTGTGGCCAAAAGCCGCCGCGCAATCCGGATGATCTTCTTTCCATGCACGCAAGAGCGACACGGCCTCTTTGGCATCAGCGATGCCGGACAGATCAGACCCCAACGTCCGCAGCGCCCAGCCTGTATAGAAGGTATGCACATCGATCAGGCCAGGCATGACGGTGCGGTCGCCCAGGTCAACTACCTCGTCCGCCTGGGTCAAATACGAAGCTACCTCACACTTGGTGCCAACAGCCTCAATTCGATTGCCACGGACCGCTACGAAACCTTCAAACGGCAGGTCCCCCGTACCGGTAAAGACGCTCTTAGACGTCAAGACCGTCAAACGATCAGACATCACAACCACCTACACCGGAAGCATGCCAGAGATTGCCGTTACGATCAGGCCAAAGACGACCATGAAAATGAAGAACTTCCAAATGGTCTTCCACCATTGGCCAAACGAAATCCTAGCCACGGCAAGACCGGCGACCGTCATGCCCGCCACGGGGCTGATGGTGTTGATGGTCTGGTTGGCAAACTGGAGCGCGGTGACGGCCGCCTCGGGATTGAGGCCCATGAGCTCAGTCAGGGGGCCCATAACGGGCATGGTGAGCGCCGCCAGGCCAGAACTCGAGGGAACCAGCAAAGAGAGCAGGCCAAGGACGATATACATAAACGTGGTGTAGACGGCGGCGGGTGCACCGGCAAGCGCGGTAGCGAGCGCCTGGAGGATGGTGTCGATGATCATGCCGCCCTCGGCGATGACCAGAATACCGCGAGCGATACCGATAACGATGGCAGCGTACGCAAAGTCGGCGAGACCCTTAACGAACTCCTCTGCGATCGTCTGCTGGTCAAGGCCGCCCAGGATACCGGCAAGCAAGCCCATGCCAAGGAACACGGCGGAAATCTCATTCATGTACCAGCCCTGGGTAACAAGACCCCAGACGATAATGCCCATACCGCAAGCAAAATCGATAAGCACGAGCTTCTGACGGATAGTGAACTCTTCCTCGATGGAGGCATCGGTCACGGAAAACTCGATACGCTTGAGCTTATCGTCCTCGTACACAATGGACGACTCGGGGTTTTTCTTGACGCGCATGGCGTAGCGCATGGCCCATGCGATACCGACGGCAGTGAAGATGACCCAAGAAACGGCGCGCAGCCACAGTTGCGGATTACCCTCGATGCCAATGATGCCTTGGGCGATCAAAACATTAAACGGGTCGATGGTCGAAGCACAATATCCCAGGTTAGGACCAAGGAAGCAGATGATGAATGCCGTCATCGAGTCATAACCGATACCCATCATGATGGGAATGAAGATGGCATAGAACGGCAGGGCTTCCTCAGACATACCAAACGTAGTGCCGCAAATGGACAGCAATGTCATCGTGATGGGAATGATGAGGATGTCCTTGTTCTTGAGCTTTTTAATCACACGGCTCATGCCGGCATTCAGAGCGTTGGTCTTGGTGATGATTGCGAACGATCCGCCAATCAATAAGACGAACGCAACGACGTCGGCAGCCTCTTGGATACCCTTGGTGGGCGCTTGCAGGACCGCGAAGATATCCTGACCCAGATTGATGGTCTCGCCGGTCTCGGAATCGGTGTAGTTCTTATCGACCTGTTCATAGGTTCCAGCAACGGCGACTTCACGCTCGCCCGCCGCTGTCGAAATCGTCTTGCGCTGATACTGACCAGAGGGAACGATCCAAGTCAGGACCGCAAAGACAACGATCAGCAAGAACATGATCGTATAGACATGCGGTAATTTGAACTTAAAACGTCTGTTTGTCTTCTTCGCCTTCGTATCTGACATAGATACCTCCAAAGAACTCGAGACTGCATCGCATCTCGCTTCAATGTTTGCACAATGCAAACGTTCTATGACGTCCCATAGATTACCAGCAGCTTTTTCCTTCATCAAGATAATTTCAAACCTGTCTCTTATACACATCTCCGAGCCCACGAGACGTAGAGGAATCTCG
>CABSYH010000044.1:0-9789 GCA_902481965.1 uncultured Collinsella sp. | reverse complement strand
TATTCGTCGGCAGCGTCAGATGTGTATAAGAGACAGGCTCGATGAGTGCTGGGACAAGATCTTCTTTACCGGTAGCGTTCCGGTCGGCAAACTCGTCATGGAGCGCGCAAGTAAAAACCTTACGCCCGTGACGCTTGAGCTGGGCGGAAAGAGCCCCTGCATCGTGGATGCGACGGCAAACTTGAAGGTTGCGGCGCGGCGTATCGCCTTTGGTAAATGGCTCAACGTGGGGCAGACCTGCGTGGCGCCCGACTACCTGCTGGTCGATGCGCGCGTGCACGACGAGCTGCTGGACCTCATCAGGGAAGAGGCCCGCCGTATGTTTGGCGAGCATCCGCTCGATAACGAGGATTATGGGCATATCGTCAACGCCAAGCATTTTGCGCGCGTGCGTGGGCTGATCGATCCCGATAAGGTTGTGCTTGGAGGCACGGCGCGCGAGTCATCGCTCAAGATTGAGCCGACGATTTTGGACGGCGTGACCCCCGATGACGCCGTGATGCAGGAGGAGATTTTCGGCCCCATCTTGCCGGTGCTGACGTTTGAGAGCCTAGACGAGGCAGAGACGTTTATTACGGATCGTCCGACGCCGCTGGCTCTGTATATCTTTAGCCAGGATCGCGCAGTTCAGCAGCGCTTTGTGCGTTACGTGCCCTTTGGCGGCGGCTGCGTCAACGACACGATTATGCACTTGGCTACGAGCCATATGGGCTTTGGTGGCATGGGTGCGAGCGGTATGGGGCAGTACCATGGACGCGAGAGCTTCGATACGTTTAGCCACAAGAAGAGCATCGTGAACAAGGCAACGTGGCTGGACGTGCCATTCCGCTATGCTCCTTACGCAAGCTGGAAGCACAAGTTCGTGCGCATGTTTGTGCATTAGAAAAGGGCGCAGGTAATACGAACAAGTGTTCCTATTAACTGCATTTTGCGTTAGACTACTGTTATGGAGCACGGATGGGCCAACTCCCTTTAGAAGGGATTTGGTATGAACGTAAGCGATGTTATTTCGTTATTGGCGTTGTTGATTGCGGCTATCGAACTCGGTCTGTTTATCGGCCGAATGAAATAGCCGCCCCCGCGTAAGCGAAGACAGCCACTTCTCACGATGAAAACGTGTATCGGAGTTGGCAAGACCCGCGGCAACGGGTGCCATCCGTGTTCCTATCTTATCTGCAAGCGTTCTGTCGCGCAAGCGTTGAGGCAAACGATTGAAGGACGCAGACAGGATGTATTTGTGTCCGCACGGGACCGTAGACTTCTCAATAAGGTTACACACCGGTTTATCCGGCCGTTAGAGGAGCTGCTATGTACGAGCCTTCGCGTGTTCTTCTGTCATTTCACATTGCAGGATTTCAGTATACCGATGGCGCCTTGGTCTTGGGCGATCTTAAAGCGGGCGATAAACTGACGCTGTGTGCCGAGCGCGATAATCCCCATGACCCTGAGGCGGTTGCGATTTATTACGGCAACACCAAGCTTGGCTATGTTCCGGGAAACGAGGTCGGCCCACTGTCCTTGATGATGTATTACGGCCACGAGGACGTATTTGAGGCTCGCGTGCAACAGGTTGCTCCCGAGCGCAGCCCGTGGCACCAGGTGCGCGTTGGCCTCTATGTGGTGGATGCTCGCTAGTCGGCAAGGGAGGCGGCCATGTTTGATGACGACGACCTATTCAATCTGACAGACGATTCGTTTGAGTGGGATCTGCTACTCGATGACGATGAGTTGGAGCAGGATCGTAGGAAACGGCAGGGCAAGAAAACTCAGGGTGACGCTTCGAAAAAGCAAGACAAACGCCGTCGAGGTCTGTTCGGCGGGCTCTTTGGCTAACCGACGCGCCAGAGCGTCTGTATACTAGGCACGTGTTAGACGCGTTGCGAAATGAGGACACAGACGATGATGTGGTTTACCGCCGACCTGCACCTGGGCGATACGAATATCTTGCACGACATGGATCGGCCGTTTGATTCGGTCGAGGAGATGAACCGCAAGGTCATCGATGCCATCAATGAGTGCGTGGCTGCGGACGACCGCCTCTATATCCTGGGAGACTTTACGTATCGCTTGCCCATGGCGGAGGCGGCGCGCCTGCGCGAGCGTATCGAATGCAAGAATGTGACGCTCATCCGCGGTAACCATGACGGCGACTGGGAAGATCCCGACACCCCGCAGATTTGGGAAGACGTGCGCGATTACCTGGAGATTGCTCCCGGCTATGCCAAGGGCCATCGTCTGGTGATGAGCCATTACCCCATGCTCAGCTGGAATGGTAAGGCGCGTGGCGCCATCATGCTACACGGGCATATCCACAGCAGAGGAGACCGCACCAACGTGCGCAACCGCGACCGCGAACGCCCTATCTTTCGCTACGATGTCGGTCTCGATGCCAACAAGTACAAGCCCGTAAGTCGGGATCAAATCCTGGGCTTCTTTGGACTGTAATGCTCGAACCACCACACAAACCACCACAAAGGGGACACAGTGCGCCTTTGTGGTGGTTCTGGCGCCGTTGACATTATGGCGGCGGCGCCTTTTTTGTCCGTGTGGCGCGGTAGAGTGTAGGCGGTTGAAATTTGCGTCCATCGAGGAGCTGCTATGAATGAGATCAAGTGCCCGCATTGTGGCGAAGTCTTTAAGGTCGATGCATCCGGCTATGCGGATATCGTCAAGCAGGTGCGCGATGCCGAGTTTTCGCGCGACTTGGATGAGCGTGTGAAGGCAGTCCAGCGCGAGGGCGAGCAGGCGCTGGAGCTTGAGCGCTCGCGTTCGACGGCTGCTTTGCAGGAGGCAGAGTCTCAGCGCAACGCTCAGCTCGTTGAGCAGAAGAACGCTGCGGCTCAGCAACTGGCACAAGAGGTCGCCAAGCGCGATGCCGAGCTTGCCGAGTTGCGCGCCAAGCTCGAGGGCGCTGCCGCAGAGCGCGAGAGCGCAAGTCAGCGTGCGGCGGTTGAGGCCCGTGCCGATGCTCAGAAGGAGAATGCTGAGCTTCAGCGCGAGATCGATAGCCTGCGTGCGCAGCTTGGGCGCAAAGATGACGAAGCAAAGCTTGCCGAAGCCGCGGTACGCAATGCGACTCAAAATGACCTCGCCGCGCGCGATGCTCAGATTGCGGAGTTGCAGGCAAAGCTTGCCGCCGCAGATAAGGCTCAAGAAATGGCACTCGCAACTGCTGCGGCCGAGGCGCAGCGTAAGCTCGAGGCTGCGCAAAACGAAGCGAATCGTAAGCTTTCCGATTACCAGACAGAAGTGCGTGAGAAGTTCTCGAATGCTAAGACTCAGTCCGAGCGCGAGGCCGAGGGCCTTCGTGCACAGCTTCGTGAGCAAGAACTTTCTGCAAAAATGGAGCTGTCGAAGGCGGTCGCCGCGGCGGAACGAGAGCGCGATGAGGCACGTGCCAAGCTGACGAGCGAGCTGGCGGTGCGCGATTCTCGCGAGGAACAGGTCAAGGCGGCACATGAGCTCGAGCTCGCGCAGGCCAAGCGCGCGAGCGATGACCTGATTCGCTACAAGGACGAAGAGATTGAGCGCCTTAAGGACATGAAGGTCCGCCTGTCCACCAAGATGGTGGGCGAGTCGCTCGAGCAGCACTGCGAGACCGAGTTCAACCGTCTGCGCATGACGGCGTTTCCCAACGCGTACTTCGAGAAGGATAACGATGCGTCCGAGGGCACCAAGGGCGATTTTATCTTCCGTGAGTGCGACGCGAGCGGCAACGAGGTCATCTCAATTATGTTCGAGATGAAAAACGAGAACGACGAGACCGCGACCAAACACAAGAACGAGGATTTCTTTAAGAAACTCGATCACGATCGTCGTCAGAAAGGCTGCGAGTATGCGGTGCTCTGCACCCTGCTGGAGCCCGAGAGTGACCTCTATAACGCGGGTATCGTCGACGTGAGTTACCGCTATGAGAAGATGTACGTGATCCGCCCACAGTTCTTCATTCCCATGATTACGTTGCTGCGCAACGCCGCCATGGGTTCACTGCGCTATAAGCAGGAGCTGGCGGAGTACAAGCAGCAGAATATCGACGTCACGAACTTCGAAGCCAAGATGGAAAAGTTCAAGAACGATTTCGGCCGCAACTACGAGATCGCGAGCCGCAAGTTCCAAACGGCGATCGATGAGATCGACAAGACGATTAGCCATCTGCAGAAAACCAAGGAGGCATTGCTATCCTCCGAGAACAATCTGCGCCTAGCCAATAAGAAGGCCGACGATCTTACCATTCGCAAGCTCACGTGGGGCAACAAGACCATGAAGGCCGCGTTTGACGAGGCGCGCGGGGCTGCGACAGAGACAAACGATGAGCCAGCCGAGGCGGATTCGTATGAGGTCGAGGATACCGAGTAGGGGATAGCGTATCGCGCAAAAAGCGGGGTCGCTGGCGATGTTGCCAGCGACCCCGCTTCGTTTCGTTCCAGTATGTTCGGCTAGTCCTCGAGCAGGTCTTCGATAAAGCCGACGCGGTAGTTTTTGAAGATGACCTCGCCGCCGTCTTGCGTGGCGTCCAGATCGACATCGCCCATGATGCCAAAATCGTGGTCGCCATCTTCGTCGGCAAAGATCTGGTGCACGTGCCACACGTGATCGGTCTTCTCGTCGGATTCATCGATGGAAAACATCGCGGCACTGCGGGCATCTCCGTCGGTGAGGATTTCCTCGTGTTGCTCGTGATAGGCGTCGAGCGCCCTTTGCCAGCGGACCTCGCTCATGCCCCAGTCCTCATCGAGCTCGCCCAAGTCGCGAACGTGCTCGCGGGCGGCAAGGGTCACGCGGCGGAAGAGTGCGTTGCGCACCAACAGCGTGCAGCCGCGACGGTCCGCAACGACCTCGTCGATGCCCTGCGGCGGTGCGGCGTCGAGTGCAGCGGGGTTGCCGGCGTTCTCCCACTCGTCCACCAGGCTCGAGTCGACCGAGCGCACCACAAAGCCGAGCCACGAAATGATGTCACGCAAGCGCTCATCGCGCTTCTCAATGGGAACGGTGCGATCGAGAGAACGGTAGGCCTCGGCTAGGTAACGCAGCAGAATGCCCTCGGAGCGGGCGATGCCGAGCTTTTGGATATAGCCCTTAAAATCGCTCGCGCTCTCCAGCATATCGCGCAGGACGCTCTTGGGAGAGAGCTGGTAGTCGTTTGCCCAGGGTACTTCCTGGCAGTACTTGTCGAAGGCGGCATCGAGCAGGTCCTCGAGCGGCTTTTCGTAGGTGACATCCTGGATGCGCTCCAGGCGTTCCTCATATTCGACGCCGTCAGCCTTCATTTCGGCCATCGCGCGGTCGCGCGCGGCGCGCTCCTGTGCGCGCAATACCTGCTTGGGGTCCTCGAGCGTAGCCTCGACCATCGAGATGAGGTCCATGGTATAGGTCTCACTCTCGGGGTCGAGCAGCTCCAGCGCGGCAAGCAAAAACGGCGAGAGTGGCTGGTCGAGCGCAAAGTCCTCGGGCAGATCGACCGTCAGTGCATAGTCGATGTCTGGTGCGGCGTCAGTCGGGGCGTCGGGTGCGGGCGGCACCTCGGTGCGAACGACGACGCCGGAATCGATGAGTGTGGCGAAGATTTCATCGGCGCGAACCTCGAGCTTGGCCTTTTCCTCGGGGGTCTGCAGGCTCGTCTCGATGAGGTCGTGTACGCGGGCACGGGCGTCGCCGCCCTGCTCGACCACGCTAATCACCATGGAGTGCGTGATGCGCAGGCGCGGCTTGAGCGTCTCGGGTTGAGTCTCAATCAGGCGCTCAAAGGTCTGCTTGTTCCAGGTGACAAAGCCCTCGGGGGCCTTCTTCTTTTTAATCTTGCGGAGCTTCTTGGGGTCGTCACCCGCCTTGGCCATGAGCTTGGCGTTCTCGATCTCGTGCTCCGGGGCCTCGGCGATGACCATGCCCTCGGTATCGAAGCCCGAACGGCCGGCGCGACCGGCAATCTGATGGAACTCGCGGGCGCGCAGACGACGCATCTTGTAGCCATCGAACTTGGTGAGTGCGGTGAGGACCACGGTGTGGATGGGTACGTTGATGCCGACGCCGAGCGTATCGGTGCCGCAGATGACAGGCAGCAGGCCCTGCTGCGCCAAGCGCTCGACCAGCAGACGATAGCGCGGCAGCATACCGGCGTGGTGCACGCCGACGCCGCAGCCAAGCAAGCGCTTGAGGATCTTGCCAAAGGCCGTCGAGAAGCTCGTGCCTTTGGCGGCTTCCTTAATGGCCTCGCGCTGCTCCTTGCTGGCGATGCCAAAATTGGCGAGCGACTGTGCCGTCGCAAGGGCGGCATCCTGGCTAAAGTGCACGATATAGAGCGGGGCCTCGCCGCGGCGCATGGCGAGCTCGACCGTGCCCTCGAGCGAGGTCGTCACGTAGTCGTAGCTCAGCGGCACGGGGCGTGGGGCGTCGACAACCAAGTCGCAAGCAGCGCCGGTGTGTTCCTCGAGTGAGGCGGCGATGGCGGTGACATCGCCGAGCGTGGCGCTCATGAGCATAAACTGCGTGTGGGGCAGGGTGAGCAGCGGCACCTGCCAGGCCCAGCCGCGGTCGGGGTCGGCAAAGTAGTGGAACTCGTCCATGGCCACGCAGCCCACGTCGGCGCCCTCGCCCTCGCGCAGTGCATCGTTGGCAAGGATTTCGGCCGTGCAGCAGATGACGGGCGCTTTGGTATTGATATGCGTATCGCCGGTGATCATGCCGACGTTATCGCGGCCGAGTACCTGCACCAGATCGAAGAACTTTTCGCTGACCAGGGCCTTGATAGGGGCCGTGTAGTAGCAGCGTTTGCCCTGCGCCATGCCCATAAAGAGCATGCCCAGCGCGACGAGCGACTTGCCCGATCCGGTCGGCGTGCCCAAAATGACGTGATCGCCGGCGGCCAGGTCCATGAGGGCCTCTTCTTGGTGGTCCCACAGCTCAATGCCGCGATCGCTCGTCCATTCAAAGAAGCGTTCGAAGGCTTGATCGGGCGTGAGCCATGGCTCGGGCTCGCTGCCGTCCTCGGGCTCCCACCAGGTGGGGGAGAGCGCGCCGAGCGAGCCAAACTCGGCTTCGGTTCCCGTGCCGCCCGAGAATGAGCTGGCAGCGCCGGCGCCGGAGACGGTGCTGGCGGCGGTATCTGTCGTGGTCTGTGCCATATGGTTGCTTTCTCTCGCGATTGTCCGCCAACTATTATGGCGTAGCGGCGGCGCGGGGTGCCAGCGCGCGAGAAAATGCAGGAAATGGGCGTTCTGCCCAGCCGTTTAGTGTAGTCGCTAGCTAAGTGAGTAGACTTTTTGCGATATTGCGAGCACATGGCTTTTGCACAAGGGATCTACCTGCGGTTTTATGTTTCGCTATGCGGGCTGTGCTTGGCTATTGCAAAAAAGTCTACTCACTTAGGCTTGAGGGCCGTTCGCTAGCGCCTATTTGCGCTTGTTTGCCGACGCCGCGACCATCAGAAGCCCCTAGGACTCTTGCGGCAGGCGCTTCTTGCCTTTGCGGGCGCGGTTTCTAAAGTTCTCGACGGCATCTTCCATGCCGAGAGGCACGTAGGTGAGCTCATCGAGGTTTTCGGGCAGGTAGCAGGCAAGGCTTTGCTCCTGCGCGCGGCCCGCCGCGAGCTGTTCATCGCTGGGCTGCGCGCCGGGTGTGGCGCAAATACCATATACAGCGGCACCCATCTCGCGCGTGCGGCATTCATATTCGGTCTCGGGGTGCTCGGGATGGTCGCGGCGGACGTCGTCACTTACCCAAAGCGTATCGTAGCCGGCTGCGGCAAACTGTCCCAGGGCGTAATCGCGCAATGGCTTGCTGTCGGTGCGCAGCGTGACGGTAGCGCTGGCTGCAAAGAGCGGGCGATAGAGCATCAGATGGTCGACATGGACGAGGCGCTTTTTGGCGTACTTGGCCTTGGGCTGCGGCGTGGGAAAGTTGATGGTGATGGCATCGAGCTCGCCTGTGTCAAACAGCTGCGGCAGCGATGCGGCGCCTCGGGGCAGGACGAGTGCGTTGGTCAGTTCCTGTTCGCAGATTTTCTGTGCGGCATAGGCGATGCAGATGGGCTCCTGGTCCATACCGATAAAGAGGGTGTTTGGCTCGTGGCCCGCGCGCTCTACAAGGTACGTTCCCTTGCCACAGCCAAGATCCAGGTGAAGGTGCTCGAAGGGCTTGCTGCCTGCGGGCGCACAGGCCTTGCGCCAATCTCCGGCATAGGCCTCGGGGTTCGTCTCAATCGCATCGGCGTAGCGCTCCAGGCGCTCCTCGAGCACAAAGTTCTTAGGCGTGCGAACGTGGACGGCTCCCATGAGGCTCCTTGGTCATAAGTTTGGAACGCATAGCTGCACGTTCCGTCAATGGATTGAAATAGGGCGGGCATAGCTTGCCCGAAAGATGCGGTGCAGCCCGGCGGCGAGTCGCCGATACCTACAGGCGCTTGAGAATCACATAGCGGTTGAGCTCGCCGCTGCGACCGTCGGCATGGAAACGCTCAAGCTCGCGCACGGGGACCTCGCCACTCTTGTAGAACGTACGGACGCCGCGCACCAGGTCGGTGATCTGCTGATCGTCAAAGTGATGACAATAGCGGTAGGCGTGGCGGTCGTTTTGCCAGCCAATGAGGTGGTCGCCGGCTTCAAACTGCGCGGAATCGTAACCCTCAAACGGCGGGGTGAGCTCGGCGCGGGCCTCGGCGCGAACAGCCTTGCGCGCCATGCGCTCGTCGTTCATAAACTCCCAAAAGCTGATGGCGATGATGCCGCCCGGGCGCGTCTGACGCACCAGAGCGTCGAGCACGCGTACACGGTACTCGCACGACGGCACATGGTGCATAAAGCCAAAGCAGACCGAGATGTCGGCGAGCGGGGCGTCGAAAAGCACGTCGGGCGTCTCGGCGGGGTTGAGCTTCATAAGGGCGTCGAGCACGTCGAGTTCCTGGAAGTGCAGGTTGGGAATGCGCAGCGCGTGGCCATGTGCATCGATGGCCAGGTCTTGGCACGAGTCGACACCATAGAACTCAAACGGGCAGCTGGCATCTGCCGAGGGGTTTGCGCCATCGACGCCCTTGGCGGCAAGTGCGCCGCCGGCGGCAAAGTTCTCGAATCGCATATTGCCACAGGCAAGATCGAAGACGCGGACGGGATGCTCGATCGTGGCGACGTCGAGCTGTTCGAGCGCGATATCCATGGTGCGTACCCAGCCGGGCCACGGGGCCTGGCGCGTATCGGAAAAGGAAGCGGAGTGCTCGCGATAGAACGTGTTGTTGAGCTGGATGAGCGATGAGGCGAAATCGCGGTTCACGGCGCGGAACTCCCTCCGTTGGCGGTGCGAAATAAACAGTACGACCATACTACCGTTAACGCCGCAACGGGGACAACCGAGCTGCGGCTCATTGCTTTGTTTGGACACATTTCCGCAGCTCATATGTGCCCGCAACCGCCAGTTGTCAAAAATCTCACTAGAATAGGTGGCATGCTTTTGGCGGTGGCGGATAGATTTTTAACTGTGCAAGGCGCCTTAAGAACACAAACGGTCCGGCGGCACGGCCGGCATCACATAGGAGGAACCATGAATGTAGAAACTGCGCAGCGGCTCGCCGACCTTCGCCGCAGCAAGGGCTTTAGCCAAGAAGGGCTGGCGCGAAAGCTGGGGCTGTCGCGCCAGGCGGTTAGTAAATGGGAGCGTGCGGAGAGCTCGCCCGATACCGAGAACCTGATCTCGCTCGCCAAGCTCTATGGTGTGAGTCTGGACGAGCTGCTCAATCCGAGCGATGAGATTGAGGACTGTCTCTTATACACATCTGACGCTGCCGACGAATAGAGAGGTGTAGAT
>CABSYH010000043.1:0-9846 GCA_902481965.1 uncultured Collinsella sp. | reverse complement strand
AACAAACTTGGCTATGGTACCACGGCGCCGCGTGTCCCACAAAAGGTTCACGGTCTTTTCGGAACGACACGAATCTGACCCATCGAAACACATCTCCACCGTTCCTTCAACTGGGAAAATGCCGTCCCCGGGGCCTGAGAAGGGCCCCGGGGACGTTCGACTGACTGCGGGAACGGCCTTTCCGCTCAATGTGTTCGGCTGAGATCGGAAATCAACCAAACTGAACTAGGTTCAGTTGACATGGTTAAAAACGAGGGGCGACGCTTTTGCGTCACCCCTCGTCCCGGCCGGTTGCTTTAGTTGTACACACGGTAGTTACACTTGAACTGGGTTATGTGTCCATAGTTGGAGCGGTACCAACCCGACGTATAGCTGATTGCCTCTGCGCCTAGATAGTCGTAGCCCTTGTTGTAGCGAAGCTGACGGTAGGTCGTGTCGTACTCTGCTACGTAAAACGTGTCTCCAGAGAAGGCTTTGTACCGGTCCTTAACCGTCGAAGCCATGTACGCGGGTTCGACATCGCCTTTCTCCCCGTTGAGCGCATAGACGGGTGCCGCGATTCCGCATAAAGCCGTTGCCACGAGGATGGCGTAGACAGCCATGCGCGACGCATTGGACTTCACTGTTCAAATTGTTTCATGTCATTCACCTCGCTCGTATGTATCGAGGTATTCCTGCTTGAGCGTCTGCGAGGACGACTCGATCTTTTCCACGAGCGTGCCGGCCTCGATGAAGTAGAACGAGTTGGTGAGGTCTGCCAGGTCGTCGAGCAGATGGCTTGAAATGAGCACGCTTCGTCCCCGCGCCACCTCGCTGCGCATCGCGTCGCAGGAGGTTTTCCGTTTTCCCGGATCGAGGCCGTTCAGCGGTTCATCGAGGATGAGGTACGGGCAATCGGTCGCTATCGCCATGGCAAGCTTTACCTGCTGCTTCATTCCTGTCGAGAGTTTACGGGTCGGCTTGTCGAGATATGGGGAGATTCCGAGGGAGTCGCAGAGCGAGTCGATGTCGGCGGCCGATTTCCACGCCTCCCTAACGAAAGCAAGGTGCTCGATGGCCGATAGCGTGGGATAGAGATCCGCGCTGCCCGAAGAGCTCAGGTAGACGAGTTCTGCGAATTCGGCTGATCGACGTTGGCAGATTCCGTCTGCCGCCAGGCTTCCCGAGCGGATGCGGGTGGGAAATTGGCCCGACAGCGCTTCAAGAAGGGTGGTTTTCCCCGAGCCGTTGGGAGCAACGAGGCCCGCCGCCGTTCCCGGGCTCAGGAAAAGCGACCCGATTGAAAGTATCGTCGTGCTTCCGTATCCCACGCTCGCGTCTAGAAGCTCGAGCCCATGGTGCTTTTTCGCGGGTCCAGGCTGTTTGGGGGAACGTGTCGCAACGGCGCCGACCGCAAAAAGGACCGCGACGTATGCCAGGGCCACGGCAAGCATCGATGCGCTGCCCGAACCGGAGCCAATGAATTCTGTCGGGAAGCATCCTACGTAACCCGTTGCCTCGATAGGCGAGAACACGGCCAGCGGCAGGAGATTGAGCGCGGCGCTATGCTCCAGCGCCGAATCGGACAATAACGGGAATGCCGGGGCCGCGACAAGCAGCGCGGAGGTAAGGGGGCCCGCGAGGACGCGCCTCGTTGCGGTCGATAGGACGGCGGAGCAAACGGATATCAAGGTTCCGCCCGCAAGCAGCGCGAGAAGCAGGGCCGTGAAGACGTTTCCCGCGGTCGTGGTGGTAAGCGCGCCGTCATGGAAGAAGGCGATCGGGTACCCAATTTGCCCGAAGCCGTTTAGGACCAAGGCGTAAATGCCCCCGGGTGCGAGGCCGGCGAGGAGCATCGCGGTCCCCGCGACGATTATCGAAAACACGATCTGGATAAGGCGCCGGAATTTGGGCACGGGCGCCTTTGCCGCCAGGGTCCCAGGCCTTGTGGCGCCGAGCACGAGTATCGACGAGAGAAGGAAGGGGATGAAGGGAAGGAAAGACGGCGCCGTGGCAATGGCGTAAGGCAGGAAGGAAAGGAATGGCAGGTCGTTTGCGGAGGCCGGGATATCCGTGATGCCGGAGCTGCTCAGGGCACGGCAATACGCGAGGTCTGCGTCATTGGTCTCTCGGTCTCCCACGATGGACCCGGATTGGAAGCCTTCGCCCATGAGCGCGTAGTAGCTCTCGGCAGAATCGAGAAAGGCGGCGTCGGTTTGAGCGGCAAGGGCGGCGTTCGCGTATCTTGCAAGCTCCGCGTCAGCTTGCTGCTCTGGCGATAGGTCTGTGCCGCTGGCCTGGGGCGCGCGCGTATTGAATGCGTCGACAAAGCTCTGCATGCCCTGTTTCATAAAGAAGGGCCCGTAGATGGGTGAATTGAACGCAATGGGGACGGAAAAGGCTGCAGCGAGAACGAGCGTACAAATCCATACGGCCCTGTCTCTTAGGATTAGTTTGAGAAGAAGTCGACAGTACATTTAGAAGCACCTACGTTCCTCAAAGAATTGTTAGATTAAAAGTAACAGACCGGATGAAGATGCGTAAGATGGGGGCGAGGCGAATGGCTGAACGGTATCGATACGCGGGTTCAACGGTATCACATTGGCCACATAGATTTTTAACTTGCATTTCTACCCGCCCTTTTCGTAGAGTCGCCGATACGTGCTTAGCGCACCCTCGGCGCGTCCGGCAGGCTTTGCGAAATGGGATCCAGGAGACTTCGGCGCAGCATCATCTTGCGGAATGCTTCTAATGAGCCTCCCATCCTTCAAAAACAGAATCTCATCGCACAGCCTATCGACCGAATCCAAGATGTGGGATGACATGATGATGCACGTACCAGAATCGGCCAGCTTCCTGAGAATCTCGGAATGCAAGTCCACCCTGCTGGGGTCGAGCGCGTTCATGGGCTCATCTAATAGAAGGTACCGCGCGCCCGTCGCATACGCAATCGCCAGGGTAAGCTGCTGCTTCATGCCCTGGCTCAGAGTGCGGATCCTCATCTTCGCGAACTCGCCTATCTGCGTTTGTTCCACTATCTCTTCGATATCGCGAGCATGCGGCCACATATCGCAAACCATCTTGAGGTGATCTTCCGCACGCAATCCGGGATACAGCAGCGTCCCCTCACCAGGTGCATAGAAGATCATAGAACGGACCTCTCTCGCACCCGTACCCTGCACCTCATCCAGAACGATGCTCCCGTCCACGCGAGGACCCGGCAAACCTGCCATCGCACGCAGCAACGTCGTCTTTCCATGCCCGTTCGGAGCGACGAGACCGTAGACCGTACCCGGGGCAAACTCAGCGTTCACCGAATCTACGAGCACCTTCTTTCCATAAGAGATCGTCAGCGTTTGAAGGTCAATCATCGAGATCATCCCCTTTCGATCTTTGGAACACTCAGGCGCACCATCAACGGAGATACGGCGCCCAAGACCACCAGCAGAGCGCCCGATGCGCCGACGACCTCTCCAAAAGGCATCGCGTTCGTCCCTCGCCCAAGGAACCCAATCGTCCCCACCTGGGAAGCGGGATCAAACGAGGCGAATGGAGCCAGCAGCGCGACGCCCATGCCCACGCTTTCAACATGAGCGCTCAACGAACCCAACACCAAGAGAACCGCGCAAACCATTCCGGTGACAACGGGGTTGCGGCTAATCGCTGCTGTCAACGCAGCGACGGCGGAAATCACGCCGTATGCCATGACCGGCAACGGAATACTGCACAACACCGCCTCCCCCACCATGGACGTTGTCGAAGCTCCCGCCCGAATGAGAGCGACGGGATACTCCGATCCACCCGCACCGTTCTTAATCACGGACACAACGACAGCGGGAACCATCGACACCAAAAGCAGCACCAAGCCAAGCAGGAGAGCCAGCGCAACAGCCGTCAGAAAACGCACATGCGCTGTTGCGGGGATCTGGAGAACCAGAAGGGAACGACACTGCAGGTGGGTGCACGCGAGCGATGTGACAACCACGGGCAACAGCAAAAATAAGGAGGGAAGCGCTGCCTGGAGATACGAAAGGAGGATTAATGGGGGCATCTTCGTACTTAACTCGTAAACCTTGGGGTCCGGCAAGCTCGCGATCGACTCAAGCAGAAGGGCGCGCGCCTCCGCACGAGAAGGAGTCTCCGGCTCGATTCCGATCGATTGCAGGAGAGTCGCATCTGCCGCGCCCAGCTCACCTCGAGCGCGCTCGTACGTCGCAAGGCTTCGAAACCCCTCCGCAGGCATAGGCGCGTACACGAAACCCGAAAGAGCATCCCGCATGTCTTCCAGGGCCGCTTTGCCCTCGACGTCCATATTCGCAGCGTTCTGCTCTAGATACCGATCTATTGAACGGAGCTCCCCATCCCTATACCGAACAGCGGAAACGTTATCAGCGTCAGGAAACATCTCGACCAGAGCCGGGGCCAGCATCGTCGTCGACATTGCAATCGCGCATACGGCGAGGGTAGGAGAACGCAGGAGCAGTTTCCCCATCGTTCTTACGTATGCAACGGCGGAGGCACAAGCGCTCGAACGAGTTGCCGTTCTCGATGCAGTGAAGGAACCTCTCTCAAGACAAATCGGGGATATCGGGCACGCGCAGCCGCTCTTTCCAGCAACGCAAAGCAGGCTAATTGCCAGCACCTCGATCCCGATTGCGCATACGAGGGCAATCGCGCCACGCTCGAAGCAAAGTCCAGGCAGATTCACTATCTGCGTTGTCGGGTACGGGCTATAGGCGCCGACGGTCAACTCAGTGTTCGCATACGTAAGGGGATTCAACAGGGCGAACTCACGTAAAGCGATGGATCTTCCGTAATACCCGGGAACCATCGTCACCCCCATCAGGGCACATACGAACACGATTCCAAGCGTAGGGTTATTGGCAATCTTCACGGCAAGGTGAACGACAAGCGAGATGAACGCTGCCACCAAGAATTGCAAGATGGCCGTCTGCGCGAACACCAGCCAAGCCGGTTTGATAACCGGAGTCGCATATTGAATGTAGCCTATCGGATAGAACGGCGAGCCCGGGCCATTCTTCACAAGCGCGGCGATTATCCCTGGAAGATTGATGGCGAGGACGGCAAGCATTGCAAAAACACTCGCCCATACGCTCGATGCAACAAGTCTACCCAGCTCGCCCATCGGTGCCTGGATGATGAGCTTTTCACGTTTGTTAAGACGCGCGGCAAGGAACGAGACGGCAACGGCCGTTGCGACCCATAGCAAGTACTCCTTCGATCCGTCATAATAGGTGTACTCTCCATCCGATATCTGCAGAAACGGAAGTAGGGGAGAGAGCGGTGCCAAGATAAGACGTCCCGCGGCAAGAGGGTACAGAAGCGCGGGCATGCTTGATGAAGAGGTATAGACACCGCCCTCCCCCGCATTCACAAGCGCATCCGCATAGGATGCTGACAATTCCTGCTCAACACGGGTTATTCCCGACTCGAGGTATTCGACCCGTCCGTCGATGCCAGCCGCGCTCCTGAAGACGGGCAGAGCACAAAGAACCATCAACGCAACAACGACAACACAGAGCGACCTGGAGGAGAGAAGCGACCTAAAGATCGCCTTCGAGATTTTGAGCATATTCATCGCCAACCTTAACCTCATCCAGTCGGAACAGAGGGGCCGAACAAAATGCTCGGCCCTTATTACTTGCCGGCAAAGTTTATTTAACATAAACTGTTAAAAAGTAACCTGAGTTTTTTAAATTCTTCGGAGGTTATTATGAGTTCCGACAATCGCACTCCCCGGCTTCATTCCTTCCGCATCGCATGTGCGATAGCCTCTGCGACCCTTTGCGCCACCGCCATCGCACAAGTGGCGTTCTCCTTAAAGCCAGCAATCAAAGTGCTCGACAACCCTGTAATTGCAGACTCCCCCGCGTATCCAGCCCTTGCGATCTCGACATTGGTCCCTGCCGTCATCGGTATCGCTACGACCATCCTCAGCGCCGTTCTCGTGTGGACGATCAAGAGCGGAGACCCCTTCAAGAAAGGGTCTGCGACATGCTTGAAGGTGCTCGGCATTCTCTTCGTTGTTCAAGCTGCCACCAGCCTCTACGCCGGCTCACTCAAAACCTCCGTTTCGATGTTTGGCGGCGAGGGGGCCGTCGGCGCCCAAGAGATCGCTTCATCATTCGATTGGACCTCTCTGGTTCTCGGCATCGTCCTGTTCATGCTTTCCCAGCTCTTCTTGTACGCCCGAGAGCTGTACCTCGACTCCGACGAGATTGCGTAAGGAAACGCCATGCCCGTAATTGTTCGCCTCGACAAGATCATGGCCGAGCGAAAGATTTCCTCGAACGAACTTGCCGAAAGGATTGGAACCACGCCCGTGAACCTGTCCCGTATTAAAAAAGGGCATATTCGCGGCATTCGCTTCAACACACTCGAGCAGCTATGCCTCGCCCTTCGTTGCCAACCCGGAGACCTTCTCGAAGTCATGAGCGAAGAGGATGCCCGAAAGGAGTTCGGACTCGATTGGTCCGCCGAGGATTAGAGGGCGGTCGTACTCGCCCTGCACACGGGGATGCGAATCGGCGAGGTCTGCGGCCTTCGGTGGTGCGATGTGGATTTCGAGACGGGCCTGATCTCGATCAGACACTCGGTGGCGTACGCGAAGGGAATGGGTTCGTTCATCAAGGACACCAAGACCCATGACGCCAGGGGTATCCCCATCGACCCGGTCGGCCTACTCCCCTTCCTGAAGGAGACCCACGAGATCGACTGCGGAAAGCTGCGCTTGCGCGGCCTTACCGGGGCGGTCGAGATCGGGGACTGCTACATCCTGTCGGAGCCGGGCGCGACCTTCGCGACGACAAGCTATATCCGCAGGACGTTCAAGACGTTCTCGGAGACCAACGGCCTCATGGGCACCAACGACGAGCTGATCACGTTCCACGGCCTTCGCCACACGTTCGCAACGCAGTGGATCCGCCAAGGCGGCGATATCAAGGCGCTCCAATCGACCCTCGGCCACAAGGACGCCATGGCGACGCTCAACGTCTACGCCGACATCGAGCCCATCTCCAAAATCCATAACATGCTGCGCGCCACGCCGTGCCTTTGGCGCGGGCACCTCGGGCCGAGGGTCGATCCGGGTCCCATGTTCCAACAGAGGATCCAGGAGTCCATCGAGACGCTCCAGGCGTTCGGCTACGGCATCACCGAGCCGGATGACCGAAATATCGCCATACGCGACGTGAAGACGAACAGTTGGCTCTAGCTCACCGAGTACGCGGCAGTGCTGGGCCCATCCCAACTGAGGTCACGGTGGTCCGATAGGGGCGCCGCCCGCGGCATGCGCCGCGGAGCGGTATCCCCTACCGAAGGGCGGGGATGCCCTCCGCTTCCAGTTCGGAATCAGCCGTCGGAGGCGTTCGGCTGACTGCGGGAACGGCCTGTCCGCTCAATGTGTTCGGCTGAGATCGGAAATCAACCCAACACGAGCCGGACACGCGCCAGACGGCTCTTCCCCGTACGGCCTTCCCCCTTACGCTCATGTTGCAGGCATGTAACGCCGCAGCGAGCGCGCCTTTTTTGCGCCAGACAGGTACAATGATGAACACTGTACCGTAGCGGAGCGCCCCGCGCGCGCCGCAATCACGCGAAAGGGTTTCCCATGGCCGAGATCTCGTCCTCCCGTATCGTCATCACCGTCCTTGGCAAGAACCGCCCCGGCATCGTCGCCGGCGTCACCCGCGTCCTGGGCGAGGCCAACGTCGACATCCGCGACATCACGCAGTCCATTATCGAGGACATCTTCACCATGACCATGCTGGCCGATACCGCCGAGTCCAAGCTCGACTTCGCCGAGCTGCAGAAGGCCCTGGCCGAGGCCGGCGAGCTTTCGGGCGTCAACGTGTCCATCCAGCGCGAGGACGTCTTTAACTTTATGTACCGCCTGTAGCGAGCAAGCCGCTGGGGATAGCCTGACGCGCGCATGCCCATGCAAGTCACCCCGATGCGGCCCGGAGAGGAGCGCGCATGGCCTACGACGCCAAGAAAATCTATTACCGCTTCGATGACCACTTGAGCCGACTGGTTCTGGATTACGAAGCAAGCCGCCAGATTTCGTCTGAGAGCGAAAGCCTCTACCACGGCCTGCCGACCGACCCGTACGACGAGGACCTGTTTGTCGAGCACAATGTCAAGCGCGGCCTGCGCAATGCCGACGGCTCGGGCGTGGTCGCGGGTCTCACTCGTATCTCGGATGTGCACGGCTACAACAAGGTCGACGGAAAGGTCGTGCCCGATCAGGGCAAGCTCACGCTTCGCGGCTACAGCATCGAGGATCTGGTCAACAATGCCCAGGCCGAGAATCGCTACGGCTACGAGGAAGTCGCCTATCTGCTTATCACGGGTTCGCTGCCCAACAAGGAAGAGCTCGACGGCTTCTGCGAGCGCCTAGGTGCCTTTAGACATCTGAGCGACGAGTACGTCAAAGAGTTCCCCATGACCACGGTGTCGTCGAGCATCATGAACGTGCTCCAGCGCGCCGTGCTGCTGCTCTACGCCTTCGATGCCGAACCAGACGTGATCACGCCCGAGCACGAAATCGACGTCGCCATTTCCATGCTCGCACGTCTCCCGCGCATTGCCGCCTTCGCACACATGGCCTCGGTCGCCAAGCTTCGCGGCTCCGAGGTTCACGTGCCGCACCCTACGCCCGGTCTCTCCACCGCCGAGACCATCCTACAGGTCCTGCGCGGCGGCATGGCGTTCACCCGCGATGAGGCGATGCTGCTCGACGTTATGCTCATGCTGCATGCCGAGCACGGCGGTGGTAACAACTCCACCTTCGCTTGCCGCGTGCTGTCGTCTTCGGCCACCGACCCGTATTCCGCCTACGCCGCGGCTATCGGCTCGCTCAAGGGCCCGCGCCACGGCGGTGCCAATGCCAAGGTCGTGTCTATGCACGAGGACATCCGCGCGCATGTCTCCAATTGGGAGGACGAGGACGAGATTGCGGCCTACCTGGGCAAGATCCTCGACAAGCAGGCCTTCGACGGCACGGGCCTCATCTACGGCATGGGCCATGCCGTCTATACGCTCAGCGACCCGCGCGCCGAGGTCTGCCGCCGTTACGCGCGCACACTTGCCGCCAAGAAGAACCTGGGCGATGAGTTCGCGCTCATCGAGCGCATCGAGCGCCTGGCGCCGCAGGTGATGCGCGACCACGGCATGACCAAGCCCATCTGCGCCAACATCGACCTATACACGGGCTTTATCTACAAGATGCTCGGCGTGCCCGAGACGCTCTTTACGCCGCTATTCGCCGTCGCCCGCATGGCCGGCTGGTCGGCGCACCGCATGGAAGAGCTCTTCTGCGCGCACCGCATCATCCGCCCCGCCTACCGCCCGGTGATCGAGCCGCTGGAGTACAAGCCGCTCGCTGACCGCTAGGACGCGGACCGTTATAGAACTCGAGCGTGGCCAGGGACCCAAGCCCTCGGCCACGCTTTTTATGCCAGTAGAAAGGGCTACATCAAATGATTGTGTTTTCCGATATGGATGGGACGCTGCTGACGAGCGATAAGCAGATGAGCGATGCCACCTGGGCGATGCTCGACGAGCTCGCTCGACGCGGGATTGAATTTGTGCCCTGCACGGGACGTCCGCTGTCGGGCATCTTTGAGCCCATCCTCGCCCATCCCGCCGTGCACTATGCCGTCTGCGCCAATGGCGCCAGCGTCTGGCAGCTCGACGACGATGTGCCCACCGACGCCTCGCGCGCCACGCGCATCTTGAGCCGACCGCTCGATTGCGGCATTGCCCATCGCATCCGCCGCATCGCCGCCGGCCACGATGTGACCTTCGATATCTTCGCGGACGGGCAGTGCTTCCTCCCCCGCTCGC
>CABSYH010000042.1:0-9993 GCA_902481965.1 uncultured Collinsella sp. | reverse complement strand
CTCTATTCGTCGGCAGCGTCAGATGTGTATAAGAGACAGTCCATCTCCATCATGCGCAGCTCATCCTGGTTGTAGTGAAAGTCGCCGCCACGCGGACGGATCATGCACATCACCCGTGCATCGTGTTCGTGGGCATAGTTGGTCGTAGCGCTGATAACGCCGGCCGAGGGCGTGGTACCACCGACGGCAAGGTTATCGCACAGCTCGATGCGCCTTGCACCGGCCTCGATAGCCGCCGGCACCCGCTCAAAGTTCTCGGCACAAAACTCGTACAGCATAGATAGACCCCCAAAGACAGCAGATGTTTTCCGACGGGCATTGTCACACATCCCCATGAAGTTGCGGTGGAATAGGGACTGTTTATGGTGCAAAGTAACCTGACCCCTTGCACCAAAAAAAGGGGCGCTGACCGGGATAGTCAGCGCCCCTTCGTTGAATGAATTAACCGCCCAGATAGGCCTTACGCACGTTATCGTCGTGCAGGAGTTCTTGGCCCGTGCCGGTCATGGTGATCTTGCCGGTCTCGAGCACGTAGCCGCGCGTGGCGATGGAAAGAGCCATCTGCGCGTTTTGCTCGACCAGAAGCACCGTGGTGCCGGCCTTGTGCAGGTCCTCGACAATCTGGAAGATCTGTTCGATCAGAATCGGTGCCAGACCCATGGAAGGTTCGTCGAGCATAAGCAGTTTGGGGTTACTCATAAGGGCGCGCCCCATAACGAGCATCTGCTGCTCGCCGCCCGAAAGAGTGCCGGCGACCTGGCGACGGCGCTCCTTCAGGCGCGGAAACTGCTCGTAGACGCGCTCAAGGCCCGGAGCCACCGTTGACTTGGCCTGCGTATAGGCGCCCATCTCCAAGTTCTCCTCGACCGTCATCTGCAAAAAGGCGCGACGTCCCTCGGGTACCTGAGCCAGGCCCTTGCCAACCAGCTTGTCGGCGGGCGTATGGGTAATGTCCTCGCCCATAAACTTGATGGAGCCGGTCTTGGAGCGTAGCAGGCCCGAGACAGTCTTGAGCGTCGTGGACTTGCCGGCGCCGTTAGCGCCAATCAGGGCCACGATCTCGCCCTCGTTAACGTTAAAGGAGATGTCCTTGATGGCGTGGATGGCGCCGTACCAGACGTTGATGTTGTAGACGGAAAGCATCGGCTCTGCCATTTAGTTCTCCCCCTTATCCTGCTTGCCCAGATACGCCTCAATAACGGCATCGTTATTCTGGATTTCCTCTGCCGTGCCCTTGGCGATGACCTTACCAAAGTTGAGCACGCAGATGCCCTCGCAGATGTTCATAACGAGCGACATATCATGCTCGATAAGCATGATGGCAATGCCAAAGGTGTCGCGAATCTTGACGATGTTCTCCATGAGCTCCGCGGTCTCGGACGGGTTCATGCCGGCAGCAGGCTCGTCGAGCAGCAGTAGCTTGGGGTTGGTAGCAAGCGCGCGGACGATCTCCAGACGACGCTGAGCGCCGTAAGGCAGCGATCCGGCCTGCTCGTTTGCCAGATGCTCCATATCAAAGATGGATAGCAGCTCCATGGCGCGCTCGTGAGCAGCCTTCTCGTGCTTCCAATACGTCGGCAGGCGCAGCACGCCCTCAAAGCCGGAGTAACGCTCCTGGTTATGCAGGCCGACCTTGACGTTATCCTCCACCGTCATGGTGTTGAATAGGCGAATGTTCTGGAAGGTACGGGCAATACCCATGCGGTTGACCTGGTAGACCGACTTGCCCGAGGTGTCCTCGCCGTCGAGCAGGATGGTGCCATGCGTGGGCTGGTACACCTTGGTGAGCAGGTTGAAGACCGTGGTCTTGCCGGCGCCGTTGGGACCGATCAGACCGGCGATCTCGGTCTTGCCGATAGTCAGGCTAAAGTCGTCGACTGCCTTAAGGCCACCGAACTCAATGCCCAGGTGGATGCACTCGAGTGCAGGGCGTTGGCCCAAGTCGCGGTCGGGAACGATGGCGCCAGAAGGATACGGGACCATCTTGCCCTTCTTGAACTCAAATTTACTGGGCATCGGCTGCCACCTCCTTCTTGGGAGCAAAGCGGTCCTTGACGCGACCGAAGAACGCCTTGAGCTGCGGGTTGTTGGTAAAGATCATGACCAGGATCAGCACGATAGCGTAGATGAGCATGCGGTAGTCCGAGAACTGACGGAGCAGCTCGGGAAGTACCGTGAGCAACGCCGCCGCGATAACGGAGCCGCGCATATTGCCCAGGCCGCCCAGGACCACGAACACCAGGATAAGGATGGACGTATTGAAGTCGAACTTAGTGGCGGAAAGCTGCGAGAAGTTACCGCCGAAGAGAGCTCCGGCAGCACCGGCGAGGGCAGCGGAAACCACGAACGCGATCATGCGGTACTGGGTGACGGAGATGCCCACGGACTCGGCTGCAATCTTGTTGTCGCGCACGGCCATAATGGCACGGCCGGTACGGCTGCGAACCAGGTTGAGCACAATCACGAGTGCGACCATGACCAGGATGGCACCGGCGAGGAAGGTCGAGTAGGTCGACACGCCTGATGCGCCCTGCGCGCCCTTGATGATGGCGGTGCCGTCCTCGAGCAGATGCAGGTCGTCGATCGTGGAGTTGCCCGTGATGTTAAAGATCACATGCAGGCCGCGGGAGTCGACGCCCACGATAAGGCAGGTGACGATCTCTTTGATGATCTCGCCAAAGGCCAGCGTCACGATAGCCAGGTAGTCGCCGCTCAGGCGCAGGACCGGAATGCCGATCAAGAAGCCCAGGATGGCGGCGGCGATAGCACCGACCACGATGCTGATGATAAGGCGCACCGGATCGGAGGGAACGGCGCTCTCCAGCGCGACGGCGGTGACGATGCCCGTGTAGGCACCGACACTCATAAAGCCCGCATGACCCAGCGACAAGTCGCCCGCGATGCCGACGACGAGGTTAAGGGAGATAGCCATGACGATGTAGGCCGTAATGGGAACCAGCTGACCGGCGATCATGCGCGGAATCATGTGGTTAGACTGCATAAAGAACACGATGGCGAACGCCACAAGGCACATGGCGTACGTAACAAAGTCGTGACGCGTCTGCTTGTCTTTAAGAAACTTCATAACGCTCACCTACACCTTCTCGGGGACGTACTTGCCCAAGAGGCCGGCAGGCTTGACGAGCAGGACGATGATCAGAACACCAAAGACGATGGAGTTGGCAAGGCTCGTGGAAATGTAAGCCTGCGCCATCGCCTCGATGATGCCGATGAGAATGCCACCGACAAAGGCACCGGGGATGGAGCCGATGCCGCCGAAGACGGCGGCGTCGAAGGCCTTGATGCCAGGCATGGCACCCGTCGTGGGCTGCAGCACCGGCGAGTAGGAGCACAGGAGCACGCCGGCGATGGCGGCAAGCGCCGAGCCGATGGCAAACGTCATCGAGATGGTGCGGTTGACGTTGATGCCCATGAGCTGAGCGGCGGCCTTGTCCTCGGACACGGCGCGCATGGCCTTGCCCATCTTGGTCTTACCTGTAAAGAACATCAGGCCGGCCATGATAACCAGGCAGGCGACGATGGTGACGAGCGAGACGGCGCTTACGTTGAACTTGGCCAAGAACTCCGGCACCTGGAAGGTGACGAGCGAAGTGAAGTTCTTGGGCGTGGCGCCCCACAGAAGCTGCGCGGCGTTCTGCAGGAAGTAAGACACGCCGATAGCCGTGATCAGAACGGCCAGCGGGCCTGCTTGGCGCAGCGGCTTATAGGCCAGACCCTCGATGAGAACACCGAGGACCGTGCAGACCACACAAGAAAGAATTACAGATGCCCAGCCCGGGAGGCCGAGATACGACGTGGCACAGAACGAGACATAGGCACCGACCATGATAACGTCGCCGTGAGCGAAGTTCAGCATCTTGGCGATACCGTAGACCATGGTGTAGCCCAACGCGATGATGGCGTAGACGCTGCCCATGGACAGGCCGTTGACCAGGTATTGGATAAAGACCGTCATGTTCCACATCCCCCTTTCGAATAGGTTTCCAGTTAATGTATGAAACAGGGACGTTACACTGTCCCTAGATACCAAGCAAGCAGGGAAGGCCAAAACCTCCCCTGCTTGGGATCAAAACCGCTCTATGTAAGGCGGCCAATTAGGCCTGTACGTACTTGCCGTCGGTGATGACGTACGCCGTGGGCTCCTTCTGGACCTGGCCCTTATCGTTCCAGGTGAGCTTGCCGGTCAGACCGTCAACGGTAATCTTGAGCATAGCCTTGGACAGCTTCTCGGCGGCCTCGGTCGGGTCGGCGTCGACACCAAGACCGGCCTCCTTGAGGGCCTCGGCCACCGCGTGCACGCCGTCGTAGGCGTCGGCGGCAAACTGGTCGGGGGTATCGCCGTACTTATCCTTGTAAGCGTTGACGAAGTCGGCGTTCTTCTCGTCGTCGGCGGAGAACGGAGTCATGAGCAGCAGACCCTCAGCAAGAGAGGTGTCGAAGCCCTCAACGCCCAGGATGCCGTCCATGCCGTCGCAGCCCATCATCTTGACGTCGTAGCCCATGTCCTTGGCGTTCTTGAGCAGGACGGACGCCGGCGTGTAGTAGATCGGCGCAAAGATCATGGTGGCGCCGGCCTGCTTGGCCTTGGTCAGCTGGTTGGTAAAGCTCGTGGCGGAGTCGTCCTTAAAGGTCTCCTCGTCAACAATCTCGAGCTTGGACTCAGCGGCCTGGGCCTTAAAAGAATCTGCGATGCCCGAAGAATAGGCGTCGCCGGAGTTATAGAACAGCACGAACTTCTCGTCCGCATACTTCTGCGCCAGGAACTTGGCAGCGTTGACGCCCTGGTTGGGGTCGGTGAAGCAAACCTGGAAGACGCAATCCTTGCCGTCGGTGACGTCCTCGGAGGACGCGGACGGGGTGATCATGAACGTCTTGGGGTCGTTGCCACACTCTGCGGCAACGGCAACCGACGCACCCGTGGTGGTCGGGCCGACGAGGGCCTGCATGCCCCAGTCGAGCAGGGTGTTGAAGGCGTTGACGGCCTTCTCGCCGTCGGCCTGGTCGTCCTCGGCCTTGCTGACAAGCGGCAGCTCCTTGGTCGAGAAATCCTTGCAGCCAAGCTCGACACCCTGGGTAACGGACTTGCCGTAGGACGCGTTGGCGCCGGTCAGCGGGCCGATGGTACCGATCTTAAACGAAGCGTCGCCCGAAGCGGAACCACTGTCGCCGCCGTTGGAGGAGCAGCCAGCTAGAATGGACATCGCCCCCAGACCTGCTGCGCTCGCGATAACGCTCCTGCGATTCATAACAGGGTTCAATGACTTACCGGTGAGGCTCGACATGCGGCTCTCCTCTCAAATCTCGTCGGGTTTCGGTTACCCGACAGGCCATCCTTCGCCGTGTTCGGCGTTCGCAAAATACTAGACGCTTTAGTTAAGGAAAGTGGCGATTATTTCAACTTTTCTTTGGATTTGTTCATTTATCCATAATTCTGCGTATTTCTATTACTTTATGCAGTAATGCCACTTTATTGTGTGAAAGTAATGTTTCCGTTCTGTTACAGGCGTCCCTGCCCTGAATAAAACGGCCTCACCGGTCGCGCTTTATGCGCACTTAGGCGGCGATGTACTTGCCGTCCTGAATCACATAGGCTGTGGCGGGCTTTTCGACCTGGCCCTCGTCATTCCACGTCAGCTCGCCTGTCAGGCCCTCGATCTTGATCTTGCGCATGGCCTTGGCAAGGTCGCCGGCAATGTCGGCACCGTCGGCCGAAATGTCAATCCCCGCCCTATCGATAGCCTCGGCGATGGCGTGGACGCAATCGTAAGCGTCGGCGGCAAACTGGTTGGGCGTCTCGTCGTAGGCATCCTTATAGGCCTTGACGAAGTCGGCATTCTTCTCATCGTCAGCCGAAAACGGGGTCATGAGCAGTACGCCCTCGGCAAGAGAGGTATCGAAGCCCTCCACAGAGAGCAGGCCGTCCATGCCGTCGGTACCCATGAGCGTCATGTCGTAGCCCATGTCCTTGGCGTTCTTGAGCAAAACGGACGCCGGCGTGTAGTAGATCGGCGCAAAGATGAGCGTGGCGCCGGCCTCCTTGGCCTTGGTGAGCTGGTTGGTAAAGCTCGTGGACGAGTCGTCCTTAAAGGTCTCGGTATCGACGATATCAAGTTTGGACTCCTTGGCCTGCTCGGCAAAGGCATCGGCAACACCCGAGCTGTACGTATCGCCGGAGTTGTAAAACAAGGCGATCTTGGCGTCCGCGTACTTCTCGGCCAAGAACTTCGCGGCGCTGGCGCCCATAGTGGGATCGGTGAAGCAAACCTGAAAGACCGTGGTCTTATCCTTGGTGACATCGAGAGACGAGGCCGAGGGCGTGACCATGAGCATGTCGTCGGCAATCTCGCCCGAGACAGCGACGGCAGCACCGGTGGTGACCGGACCGACGAGCGCCTGCATGCCCCAGTCACACAGGGTATTGAAGGCGTTGATAGCCTTCTCGCCGTCAGCGACGTCATCCTCGGACTTAAGCGAGAGTTTGAGGTCCTTGGTCGAGAAATCCTTGGCGGCGAGCTTGGCACCCTTCTCGGCCGAAACGCCATAGGTTGCCGCGGCGCCGGTCAGAGGGCCGATGACACCGATCTTGAAGGTCTTACCGTCATCGGCGGAGCCGCCGTCCGAGCCACCCGACGAGCAACCAGCGAGCACCGCGGTGCCACCGAGCGCCGCGGCGCCAGCCAAGAAACTCCTGCGGTTAAGTACGTTGTTGATGCTAAACATGGTGTCCCCCTTTTCGCTGGCCGCGGTGCGGCCGTCTTGCGGTACAGGGCAAACCTTATGGTGCAAACGTTGACAGTTTGTTACGGAGTTCCGTTTGTAGCGAGCATGTTTCCAATGTTTCCGCAGCGTTTCGGGGGTGCCGTTTTGTGCGACTCCTGTTGCCTGGCGAGCACGCGCCCTCGGTTCACGCTAGAATGCACTCAACCTTTAAGCGGTTAATCCATCCATAAGATGCACGAAGGAGCTATCTATGAGCGAACCCCTGCGCACCGTGAACGTCGGTCTGATCGGTCTTGGAACCGTCGGCGGCGGCGTGGCCCGTCTGATCAAGAGCCACCACGATGAGTACCTGGCCGCCTACGGCATCGACCTTAAGCTGACCCGCGCCTGCGCGCTTGCCTGGGAGCAGGCCGAAGCTGCCGGTATTGAGCGCGAGGCCTTTACGAGCGACTGGCACGACGTCGTCACCGACCCCGCCGTCGATATCGTCGTCGAGCTCATCGGCGGCGAGCACCCCGCGACCGAAATCTTCACCACCGCCTTCGAGAACGGCAAGCACGTCGTCTCTGCCAACAAGGCCCTGTTGGGCCGTCATGTCGAGACGCTCGCCGAGAAGGCACGCGCGTGCGGCGTGCAGATTAAGTGCGAGGCCAGCTGCGGCGGTGGCATCCCCATTGTCAGCACGCTCGAGCACGACCTGGTGGGCAACAAGATCCTGACCATCGCTGGCATTCTCAACGGCACCACCAACTACATCCTGTCGCGCATGGACACCGAGGGCGCCGATTACGCTGACGTGCTCGCCGACGCCCAGGCAAAGGGCTATGCCGAGGCCGACCCGTCCGCCGACGTCGACGGCTTCGATGCCGCCAGCAAGACAGCCATCCTCGCCTCCATCGGCTTTGGCACCCGCGTTACCACCGACGATGTGTACCAGCAGGGCATCCGCACCATCGGCGCCGAGGACATCGCCCAGGCCCGCGAGCTCGGCTACACCATTAAGCTGCTGGGCATCGCACGCAACACCGATGCCGGCGTCGACGTTCGCGTGCACCCCACGCTCATCCCGGCAGACCATATGCTTGCCAAGGTCAACGGCGCCATGAACGCCGTCTATGTGGTAGGCGACGCCGTGGGCGAGACCATGTTCTACGGTGCCGGCGCAGGCTCCTTCCCCACCGCAAGCGCCGTCGTGGGCGATATCCTGTCGCTCTCCGAGCAGATCAGCCGCGGCGTGGCTCCGCTACCCGAGATTGAGCCCTATGGTCACAACCTCGCCTTTAAGCCCATGGACGAGCTCCAGACCAAGTACTATGTGCGCCTGAAGGTCGCCGACCGCGTGGGCGCCCTGTCCGAGACGGTCGACATCTTTGCCAAGCACAACATTTCGATCTCGCTCATCAACCAAGTCGAGGACGGCAAGTCGGGTGTCAGCGATGCCTGCTCGGTCATCTTCCTGACGCACCGCGCACTCGAGAAGGACGTCCAGGCTGCCGCCGCGGAGCTTGCCAGCGTCGACTGCGTGGCCGAGGTCGCCAACGTCCTGCGCATCGAGGACGTCGAGGCCTGGACCGAAGGCGTCATGGCCAACTAGTTCGGTTTACACCCCACAACGCATTTGCTCGAAGGGCTCCCGTCTGGTCTTGGACGGGAGCCCTTTTATTTGCACGCTCGGGGCGCTTTGACGCGATCCGCGTTTGAACAATTTGACCGTTCGGTGTCAACCAGGGATACCGCTCACCGATAAGCAGGCATGTTTGCTTTTGTCCGCCGCTATCCTGTGCTGCGTACGTCCACCCCCGAAGAATGGAGGCACCATGTTGCTCGAGGGCAAGAAAGCAATCATCACCGGAGGCACGCGCGGTATCGGCTATGCCATCGCCTGCCGCTTTATCGAGGAGGGTGCCACCGTCACCGTCTTTGGCTCGCGTCAGGAGACCGCCAATGCGGCCGTTGAGAAGCTGACAGCCGTCTATCCCGACGCCAAGGTCTGGGGTCGCTCCTGCGACCTCACCTCACTCGAAGCCGTGACCGAGGCCTTTACCCAGGCTGCAGCCGATATGGGCGGTCTCGATACGGTCGTCAACAACGCCGGAATCTCCCAGCGCTCACCCCTTTTGGACTATACAGCCGAGGAGTTCGCCAAAGTTATGGACCTCAACGTCGTCGCCGTCTTTAACGGTCACCAGGCTGCCGCCAAGATCATGACCGAGGCCGGCCACGGCGGCACCATCACTACCACAAGCTCGATGGTCGCCAAGTACGGCCAGCCCTCTGGCGTCGGCTACCCCACGTCTAAGTTTGCCGTCAACGGCATGGTCCAGTCGCTCTCGCGCGAGCTCGCCCCCATGGGCATTCGCGTCAACGCCGTTGCCCCAGGCGTAACCAAGACCGATATGGTCGCCAACCTGCCCGAAGAGGTCATCAAGCCCATCATCGCCACTATTCCGCTCGGTCGCATGGGCGAGCCCGAGGACGTTGCCAACGCCTTCGTTTTCCTTGCGAGCGACATGTCCTCCTATGTCACGGGCGCCATCCTCCCCGTCGACGGGGCAGCCCGCTCCTAAAGGTCGAAAGTTTCGGCTTCGAACCTCAACAGAGTTCAACGCAAAAGGCGCGCTGTCCGCATCAACCGCAGGCAGCGCGCCTTCTATTATTTGGACGGAACCCGTATCCCGACATTCCTTGCTACTTGCCGTCGTCGTCTTGAGCTTCATTGCGCGCGTAGAGCTCCAGCATGCGGCGGCGGTATTCGCGCACGGCGAGCTTGGCGCGCTCCAGACGGCGACGCTCGCGCGGAGTCAGCTCGGACGGGTCGATCTCATCACCATAGGTCTTATCGGCAAGAAGATGCGCCGCGTCCACGATGCGGGCATCGATGTGGCCGCTCGCCGCCTCGGCGGAAAGACGCTCGGCAATCGTATCGAGCGTAGGCAGGCCTTCGAATACGCGACCATGGCCATGCGAGGTCAGCAGCTCGTGCTCGCGTGCGAGCAGGCTCGCCAAATCATGATGGGCACGCAGGATGTCGAGCGCATCGGATGGATGCTCGGCGACTTCTGCCACAGCGGCGACCGGCGCGGCGTCGACCACGCGGTAGAAGAGCTGCGCGAGCAGCGGCATCAAGAACACCGTGATGGCACCGGCGGCAACCATGACCGACGCAATATCTTGCGACAGCGCGCCCGCGTTGACGGCAACGCCTGTCTCTTATACACATCTGACGCTGCCGACGAATAGAGAGGTGTAGAT
>CABSYH010000041.1:0-10181 GCA_902481965.1 uncultured Collinsella sp. | reverse complement strand
GGTTTTGGGAAAGCCGCCCAACAGTGAGACGACTGCAAGATTGCGATACTCCTCGGTGAGCGTCTTGATGCCCGAGGGGCTGACAGCGGAGCCGTTTTCATCACAGCCGCTGAGGGGCCACAGCGTCTTGAGCGCAAAGGTCTCGCCCTCGGTGTTGGCGACCTTGCGAAGATGGTGGGAGCCGCCGCCGACTGCCCCGCAATCCAACAGGGTGGTAAAGCGGCGAATGGTATCGGAGTCTTCGGTGGTCGCAAACATGGGGTTTGGTTCAAAGGGGGACAACGCAATGATATCCATGTCCGTGTCGTACGTCACGTGGCGATCCTTTCGAGAAAAAATGCATAGCAATAATGTTAGTCAAAAGGTAGCGCAACCGTTGTCTTAATTGAAAAGGTGCCGTTATTTGCAGAGGTTAATGCAAATAACGGCACCTTGTGCGTCGAAGATGTGTGGGCAGACTAGTCTGTGATGCGAATGACCAAAAAACGCGTCGTGGCGCCCAAACAAAGCGTGTCTCCGTTGTGAATCTCGACGGGGGTGTTGGCAAAGTTGGCGGGGCGGTCGCGTCGGGGCAGCTCGAGAGGCTGCCGGCAGCGGTCTACTCCCGAGATCAAAAACGAGCCGTTGGTGGAGTCGAGGCCCTGCGCAAGCCAGCGTCCGTCTTGGAACCAGATGCACAGGTGCTGGCGCGAGACATCGGAATCGACGTCGGTGATGGCGTTCCCGTCGCCAGTCAGTGACCCGATAATGCTGCCCACCGGGTCCGTGGTAAGGGGACGCAGCGGCGGTCGTGCCGAGTTGCCCACGACGCGCAGCAGTCCCAGGCGAACGTCTCCCGTGGGGCGCGCGGTTGTCGAGAAAAATGAGGTGACGGTCGTCTCGACCGTGCCAAGCGTCGAGAGCATCTGGTCGGACACAAAGGACTCGGTGTACTCGATGGCGCGGGCGGGGTTGCCAAGGCAGCCGGTAACGATAAAAAAGATCAGATGGATGTAGAGGCGATCTTTAATGTCACTATCGTCAGTGGTCTCGATGCGCTCGACGCCGTTTCTAAAGAGCATGCCGTCGACGCCACAATTGGTAAGGGCATCCTGCATGTCTGGGACGCACGACTCCATATAGCGTTTAGCGACCTTGCTCAGCGATTGGGGGTCGGAGCCTCGGTTTTGCATGATGAGGTTGAGTATCTGGCGCGCACTTTGTTCAAAGGGCGCAAACAGCGGCTCGGAAAGGTCACCGGGTTTGGCGTGAACGATTTCGCGCGAGATAAACGACGGGACCGTCAAGCGTTCGGAGATGAGGCGTCCACCGTAACGGGCGTTGCCGGCCATTAGAATTTGCGCGGCGTTACCGTTGTTGATGCGACCGAGTGACTTAAGCCCGGCGTACAGAGCACAAGATGGAGTGTCAGCCATTTGTTTTTACCCCCCCCCTCCTCAAAAAGTGACATTGAATACGTAAGCAATATCAATTATAGGCGCTTTGCAGCTCGAAATGCTCGCCAGGGGGCGCGGACGGTGTAAATCGCTGCCGGAAGACAACAAATCAAAAAGCGGAGAGTGGATTAATAAGCTGGGAAAACGCGTTAGCAAGACCGTTGTGGGCAACATTTGGCATGATGTCGCTTTGGCTTTTGGTCACGGGGTCGTGCGGTACCATAAACGTTAATGAACTTTGACGAACGACCCGCCGAGCTTGCCCCGGCGGGCTTTTGGCGTTGCGATGCCGGAGGAACAGCATGCTCATTCACCGTATAGCCGCGCAGCTCTACACTGCCGAGGCCTTGCAGACCGTCGAGGCAGGACTCGATGCTGGCGAGGACGTGACGCTGGCTGTGTCGCAGTCGGGCCGCACGCTTATGGCGGCAGCCCAGTTTGCGCGCCGTCCGCGCCCCACGGTCTATATTGTGAGCGGCGAGGACGCGGCCGATCGCGCCGCGCGCAGCCTTGCCGCCTACGTGGGCCTGGCACATGTGTGTCGTTTCCCCGAGCGCAAGGACTATCCGTGGCGCGAACAGGCGCCCGACGACGCCGTGGTGGCGCAGCGCTGCGAGGCTCTGGGGCGCATCGTGCGCGGGGATAACTGCATTATGGTCGCCTCGGCCCGTGCGCTGCTGCGCTGCGTGCCGCCGGTCGAGAGTCGCTATTGGGAGTCCACCACTTTTGCGGTGGGCGAGGAGATTCCTTTTGACGAGGTGCCGCAGCGCCTGGTGGGCATGGGCTACACCAATGCCGGCGCAGCCGACGCGCCCGGTCTGTTCCGCGTGCACGGCGACACCGTCGAGGTGTTCCCCGCGCAGGAGAAGGCGCCCGTGCGCATCGAGTTCTTCGGCGACGAAATTGATCGCATTCGCCGCATGGTGAGCTCAACGGGGCAGACCATCGGCAACGAGGACAGTATCGAGATCTTCCCCTGCCGTGAGCTGGCGCTTACCGACGATGCGGTCCACAACATGCATGTGGCGCTCTATCGCGCCAGCCAGGACGATAGCAAGCTGGCGGCGCTGCTCGAGATGGTGGATGCACGCATCGTCACGCCCGAGCTTGACCGCTTTTTGCCGGTGATGTACGGCCAGACCGTGAGCCCGCTGGCACACGTGAGCGGCAAGGCGCTCGTGGTCCTGTCCGAGCCGCGCTCGCTGTTCGACGACTGCCTGCGTGCCTACGAGGATATCGAGGCGCGTGCCGGCGAGGCAGGGATTGACCGACTGGATGGCCTGTATGTACGTGCCCAGCAGCTCGATTTTGGTGCTCAGCAGCGCCTGAACTATGTGAGCCTGATTCGCGCCGGCGGCGCGGTTACGGCAGAGCTCAAGATTGAGCAGCCGGCCATTGCGGGCTCGGACAACCGCTTTATGACGCGCATTCAGGAAGTCGTGGGCAAGCGCTACGCCTGCGTGTTTGCCATTCCCGACCGCGGTGCGCGCGAGTCGATGGAGCTCACCTTTGGCGACGAGGGCATTACCTTTGAGGAGTCGCTGACCGCGGCGCCCGAAAACGCCGGCGTCATTGGCGAGCGCGTACGCGTGGCGGCGGCAGATTCTGCCGATCGTGCTGCCCGCCAGGATGCTCATGCCTCGATTCGCGAGCGCAAGGCCGACGCGCTTAACGCTCGCTCGCTCGAGGCGGGTGCCGCCCAGGCTGCCGCCGGTGCCGCCGTGCCCACCATCTCGCGCGGACGCGTGACCTTTGTCGATGCCGCCCTGCCGCAGGGCGTGGTGGTGCCCGATGCCAACTTGGCCGTGTTCTCGATCGCCGACCTCAACGCCCGCATGGACGCCAACCGCGCGCGCAGCCGCCGCAAGGTGGACATTACGCAGATCACGTTTCCGTTTAAGCCGGGCGACTACGTGGTGCACGCCACCCACGGCATCGCACTCTTTAGCGAGATCGCGCGCCAAGAAGTGGGCGGCAAGGAGCGCGACTACTTTTTGCTGGAATATGCCGACGGCGACAAGCTCTACGTGCCGCTCGAGCAGGTCGACCGCATCACGCGCTATGTTGGCCCCGACGGCGACAAGCCGCGCCTGACCAGGCTCAACACTGCCGACTGGACGCGTGCCACCAATAAGGCGCGCAAGAACGCCAAAAAGCTGGCGTTTGACCTGGTCGACCTGTATACGCGCCGCTCGTCGATTACCGGTATCGCCTGTCCGCCCGACACGCCCGAGCAGATCGAGATGGAGGAGAGTTTCCCCTACGACGAGACGCGCGACCAGCTGGAGGCAATCGCCGACATCAAGGCCGACATGGAAGCGCCCAAGCCCATGGACCGTCTGCTGTGCGGCGACGTGGGTTTCGGCAAGACCGAGGTCGCCCTGCGCGCGGCCTTTAAGTGCGTGGACTCCGGCCGCCAGGTCATGGTGCTCTGCCCCACGACCATTCTGGCCCAACAGCACTACGAGACATTCTTTGAGCGCTTTGCCCCGTTTGGCCTGGAGGTTGAGGTGCTCAGCCGCTTCCGCACCCCGGCGCAGCAAAAGCGCGCGCTTAAGGCGTTTGCCGAGGGCACGATTGATGTGCTCATCGGCACGCACCGTCTGCTTTCGGCCGACGTGAACCCCAAGAACCTGGGTATGGTGATCATCGACGAAGAGCAGCGCTTTGGTGTGCAGCACAAGGAGCAGCTCAAAAACCTGCGCGAGCAAATCGACGTGCTCACGCTCTCGGCAACGCCGATTCCGCGAACCATGCAGATGGCAACGAGCGGCGTGCGCGACATGAGCCTGATCACCACACCGCCGACCGGCCGTCGTCCCGTGATCGTGCACGTGGGGGAGTACGACCCCGACGTGGTGAGTGCGGCGATTCGCCTGGAGGTGGGCCGCGGCGGTCAGGTGTACTACGTGTCCAACCGCGTCAAGACCATCGACGATGCCGTGGCGCGCGTGCACGAGGCCGCGCCCGAGGCGCGCGTGGGCGTGGCACACGGCAAGATGAGCCCGCGCGAGGTCGAGGACGTGATGATCGAGTTCGCGACCAAGAAGATTGACGTGCTTATCGCTACGACCATCGTGGAGAGCGGTATCGACAACGCAACGGCCAACACGCTCATCATCGAGGACTCGCAGCGCCTAGGTCTGGCGCAGCTCTACCAGCTCAAGGGCCGTGTGGGCCGCTCTGCCACGCAGGCCTATGCGTACTTTATGTTCCCGGGCGAGCTGCCGCTCACCGAGGAGGCAACGGCGCGCCTGACTGCGCTTTCCGAGTTCCAGGACCTGGGCAGCGGCATGCGCATCGCCATGCGCGACCTGGAGATTCGCGGCGCCGGCTCGCTTATGGGCGCCGAGCAGCATGGCAACCTGTCGAGCGTGGGCTTTGACCTGTTTACGCAGATGCTGGGCCAGGCAGTGGCCGAGGCGCGCGGCGATGATGACGCCGGCGTGGAGGCGGCGAGTGTGGGCATTAACCTGCCGGCCGACTACTTCTTGTCCGAGGAGTACATGCCGGCGGTGGACCAGCGCGTGCTCGTGTACCGCAAGCTCGCTGCGGCTGAGGACCTGGAGAGTATCGACGAGGTGCAGGAGGAGACCGAGGCCGCGCATGGCGAGCTGCCGTTGGCGGGACTCAACCTGTTCAATCGCGCGCGCATCCGCATTCGCGGCGAGCGCCTGGGGCTCGAGAGCGTCACGCTCAGTGGCGGCCGCATCACGTTTTTGGGCGTCGACGTGCCCAAGAAGGTGGCCTTTGAACTAAAGACCCGCTATGGCGCGGTGAACTTCCCCAAGAGTCGCAAGCTGTCGGTGCCCTACAAGGCGGGCGCCGGCGCGGGCAGCGGCCTGGGTCGCGGCCTCGATGCCAACGACGGCACCGGCCCGGTGGCCGCGGCGCTCATGCTGCTGCAACAGTTGGGTGCGAGCGACGACGACTAACGGGTCGACGCTGCAAACGCCCCATTTGCGCAATCTGACCCTCACTCGTCGGTCGCGTATGCAAGTACGCTTCCCTCCTCCTTCGGGCCACCTTGCCACAAATGGAACGTTTTCGCTTACTTATGCTCAACCTGTAAGGGTATTTACGGGACAAAGCCATCTTCGTCTCACCCACATTGCAGGTTGACCGCCCTTCGCCCGACCGAAAGGAAAGCATGTTCGGATACATCTATAAGAAAGATGTCGCCATTGTCGCGGTTGTCCTGTGCCTTTGTCTGGGCGTGGGCAGCTTCTTCGATTATCAGATCTCGTGCGCGCTGTTCAACATCGGCAGCATGTACGGCCGCTTTATCGAGGCTGCCGGCGAGCTGCCGTTTGAGCTGACAGCGAGCATCGCAGGCGTTATGCTCGTGCGCGCGGTGCGTCCCGATTCCAGAGGGAGCAAATGGCTCGCCGTGCTCGGCATCCTTGTCAACGTTGGCCTGGCCGGCTACGAGATTGTTTCGTCCCTGCGGGTTGGCGGCAAACTCATCGCGGTTCAGTTGGTGCTGACGTTTGTGCTGGTGATTGCTGCTAACTTTATCGTCTATCGTCTCACGCGCGACACCGCGCCCGACGAGCTTATGCGCTGGGCGTTGATGGTGCTGGCCGTGTGGGCCGCTCAAGCCATCATCCTCAACGTCATTGTTAAGCCGCTGTGGTCGCGCCCGCGCATGCGCGTGATCGAGGTCACGCCGGGGCTCAATTTTCAGCCGTGGTGGGTAATCGGCAATCCCGACAAGTGGACCTATGTTGCCGCCGGAGTGATCAAGGACGGGTTCAAGTCGTTTGCGAGCGGACACACGGCGCACGCGGCGATCGGTCTTATGCTCGCCGGGCTTCCCGCGGCGGCCTTTAAGGAAAAACCGTCGCGCCGCCGGGTGGTCTTTTGGACGGCGGCTGTGGTCGCGGCGCTCGTCGCCTTTGGCCGCATCGTGATCGGAGCGCACTTTTTGAGTGACGTGAGCTGCGGCTTTGCCCTGGTGCTGGCGCTTGAGTGCCTTGCCGCGCGCATTGCCTATCCCAACGGCGTACAATAGCCCCGTTTGAATCATCGGGCCCGTGCCCGGCTAGAGAGGATTGCCATGCTCGCGTTTAACAACGACTATTCCCACGGCGCACATCCGGCAGTGCTGCAGGCACTCGTCGATACCAACATGGAGCCGCAGCCCGGCTACGGTACCGATGCGCACACCGAGCGTGCCAAGCAGCTTATCCGCGAGGCTTGTCAGGCCCCCGATGCTGACGTGTTTTTTCTGGTGGGCGGCACGCAGGCCAACGCGACGGTGATCGACATGCTGCTTGCGCCCTACGAGGGTGTCGTTGCTGCCGAGACTGGCCACGTCGCCTGTCACGAGGCGGGCGCCATCGAGTTTGGCGGCCACAAGGTGCTCACCATCCCCGGCTACGAGGGCAAGATGCACGCCGAGGACCTCGAGAACTATATCCAGGTGTTCTACGAAAACGAGAGCTACGAGCACACGGTGTTCCCGGGCGCCGTGTACGTGAGCCTATCGACTGAGTACGGCACACTGTACTCCAAGGCCGAGCTCGCGGCGATTCACGCGGTGTGCCAGAAGCGCGAGATTCCGCTGTTTGTGGATGGCGCCCGCCTGGCCTATGCACTGGCGGCCGATGAGTGCGACATTACCCTGCCCGAGCTGGCGCAGCTGTGCGACGTGTTCTACATCGGCGGCACCAAGTGCGGCGCGCTCTGCGGCGAGGCCGTGGTGTTCTGCGGCATGCACGCCCCGGCGCACCCCATTCCGCGTATTAAGCAGCACGGCGCGCTGCTTGCCAAGGGCCGCCTGACGGGTGTGCAGTTTGAGGCGCTCTTTACCGATGGCCTGTATTTTGAGATTGGTCTTCAGGCGATCGAAACCGCTCAGGCGCTTCGTCGCGTGCTGCACGAGCACGGCTACCAGTTCTTCTTGGAGACGCCCACAAACCAGCAGTTTGTGATTCTGCCCAACGAGGACATGGCCCGCATTCGCGAGCATGCGGCGATCGAGTACTGGGAAAAGTACGACGAGACCCACACGGTGGTGCGCTTTTGCACCAGCTGGGCCACGACGCAGGAGGACATCGACGCGCTGGCGGCTGTCCTGTAGCCTGATGTAATGACAGGGGGCCGCCCTGCGTCTGGGCTTGGCGCAGGGCGGCCTTTGCTTTTGAGGGGGAGGGGCTGTATGACCGAGATGTCCGAGCCGACGATTCGCCTGGCGACGCCCGAAGACGCGCCGGCGTTGCTTGCCATCTATGAGCCATATGTGCGCCAGACGGCGATTACCTGCGAATACGAGGTGCCGAGCGTTGAGGAGTTCGCCGGGCGCATCGAACACACGCTCAAACGCTATCCGTATCTGGTGATGGAGCTGGACGGGCGTCCGGTAGGCTATGCCTATGTGAGTCCGCTCAACAGCCGCGAGGCATACGACTGGTCGGTCGAGACATCGATCTACCTGGCACGCGACGTGCGCCACGGCGGGCTGGGCCGCAAGCTGCACGATGCGCTCAAGCAATGTTTGATCGCGATGGGCATCACCAACATGTGCGCGCTCATCGCCGTGCCGCACGATAAGGACGACGAGTATCTGACGCACAACAGTCAGGATTTCCATGCCCATATGGGATATCGCCTGGTGGGCGCCTTTGACCGCTGCGCCCAAAAGTTCGGCCGCTGGTACGACATGTGTTGGATGGAGCTGGTCCTAGCCGAGCGCACGCCCAACCAACCCAAGCCAACCTGGTTCCCCGACCTCCCCAAACCTACCATTTAGGGACAGGTTTATTTTGGCAGGTTAGCCGATGGGCTCGGTGTATTTGGCGCGGTCGGTGCGTTGGATGCGCTTGGAGACATGGAGCGGGCGGCCGTCGGTGTCGTAGACGTAATCGGTGATCAGGATCAGCGCCTGCCCGCGCTCAACGTTGAGCAAAAACGCCTCGTTTTGCGAGGCATAGCACACCTCAAAGGTCTTATGTCCCTGTGCTGGCGCGCGATGGAATTCTTGGCGCAGCGTCGCGTAGAGCGAACCGTTGATATCGCGATCGATGAGCGTCTCGAAGCTTGGCGGCAGGTAGGTGGTCTCCAAGCACAGCGGCACGTCGTCCAGGTAGCGCAGGCGGACAAGTTTGACGAGCTTGCTGCCCACGGCGGCGTCAAAGAACTTAGCTATGCTGCCGGCCGCCTTGGCAAAGCCCGAGTCCACGGTGCGCGTGGTGGGCTTCATGCCCTGACCTTCGACCTGCTTGGTATAGCTCGAAAACACTAGGTTGTTCTCGTGGAGCGCGGGCGTGTCGGCCACAAAGGCGCCACGCCCGCGCTCGGTGCGCACCAGGCCCTCATCAACGAGAACCTTAAGGGCGTGGCGCACGGTGCTGCGCGACAGCCCCGATTCGTCCATGAGCTCCATCTCGGACGGCAGCTTGTCTCCGCGTGCGTAGATGCCGGCGGCGATGCGGTCGCGAAGCGTACCCGCCAAGCGCTCGTATTGGCTCAGTTTCTTTTTAGATGAAGCGTTCATGCGATCAGCCTATATCTAACTTGTATGCTTATCTAAGCAAGCATGTATTCAACACAACAATAAAACCGCTGGTATCGAGCTACCGAAACCTTACCAGCAAAAGTTCTAAGACAAATATAGCATACAACTAGTCGACATAACCAAAACATGTATGTAACTTGTATGCCATCGAGAGCATCAAACGAGAAGAAAGGCTGATGCACGATGACTACTCAGGAACAGGTTAAGGACGTCGTCTCCCAGGTTTTGGCTGACAAGGCAGACAAGGGTGGCATCAAGCGCGTCGTGTGGATTGGCGCCGGCGGATCCAACGGCGGCAACTATCCTGCCCAGTACTTTATGGAGCACGAGGCCACGCAGGTCGTGAGCTCCAGCTACACCAGCAACGAGATCGTGCACGCCACCCCGGCCTACGTCAACGAGAACACCCTGGCCGTCGTCGTGTCCATGCGCGGCACCAAGGAGACCATCGTCGCCGCCCAGGTCGCCAAGGACCACGGCGCCAGCACCATCGCCATCTATGTCGACGAGTCCGGCCTCACCGAGGTCTGCGACTACAAGATCCAGTACGACAGCCTGGCCGTCGACGAGTCCTGCATGGGCCGTACCAACTCCGCCGTCGTGACCATGATCGCCATGGAGCTCACGCAGCAGACCGAGGGCTATGCCGAGTACGAGACCGCTATGGCCGCCTTCGACCTGGTCGACCCCATCTATCGCAAGGCCGTTGAGTACACTCGTCCGCTTGCTGCCAAGTGGGCCGAGCAGAACGCCGACAAGCCCTGCATCAACGTGATGGCTCAGGGTCCGCTCTTTGGTGCCGCCTACGTCTTTAGCATCTGCAACGTGCAGGAGATGCTGCAGATCGACTCCTGCACCATCAACACCTGCGACTTCTTCCACGGCCCCTTCGAGATCCTGGACAAGCGCACCTCGCTGTTCCAGCTCATCAGCGTCGGCCGCAGCCGCTGCAACGACGAGCGCGGCATCCGCTTCGTCAACCAGTACGGTGGCGAGCGCGTCTATCAGCTCGACGCCAAGGAGCTCGGCCTCAACGACATCAAGGACAGCGTGAGCGAGTACTTCAACCACCTGATCTTTGCCCCGATCCTCAACAATGTGTACATGCGCGCGCTCTCTGCCGTCACCCACAAGGACTACATGACGCGCCGTTACATGTGGAAGCTTGAGTATTAGTTCTGTCTCTTATACACATCTCCGAGCCCACGAGACGTAGAGGAATCTCG
>CABSYH010000040.1:0-10523 GCA_902481965.1 uncultured Collinsella sp. | reverse complement strand
ACGAGATTCCTCTACGTCTCGTGGGCTCGGAGATGTGTATAAGAGACAGGCATCGCTTGCCGCCGAAGGGGGAGCGCTCGATGCCGTGAACAGCGCCGTGGCAGAGCTTTCCCGAATGGCTACCGTCGATCGCAAACTCGGCGACATTGCCGATGCACTATCGGATGCCTGTATCTCCCTTGAGGATTGCGCGAACGAGCTTCGTGCCTATCGCGATGGCATCGCCTTCGACCCGCGCGAGCTCGCTCGCATGCGTGAGCGGTATTCCGACCTCAAGGGTCTGTTGCGTCAGTGGGGTCCCACTATGGACGATGTTTTTGCCATGCGCGATCGCTCGCAAGAGCTGTTGTCGCTGGTAGACGATGGTGATGAGCAGATCAAGAAGGCGCGTGAAGCGCTTGGCGCAGCAGAGCATGAACTGTTCGCCGCCGCCAAGGCGCTTAAGCGTGCACGCAATACGGCGGCTCCGCGCTTCTGCCACGAGGTGGGCCGCCAGATGGCTCGCCTGGAGATGGGCAGCGCCGAGCTCGTCTGGGAGTCGCGTGATCTTCCCCGTGCTGAGTGGACGCACGTTGGTCCTTCGAGCTACGAGCTGCTATACCGCAGCGGTGCCGGTTTGACGCCGCGCCCCCTGCGTCGAATTGCGTCGGGCGGCGAGCTCAGCCGCGTCATGCTGGCAAGTAAGGTTGTCCTCGGTAACGCGGACGGTGTCGATACGCTGGTGTTTGACGAGGTCGATGCTGGTGTCGGTGGCTCCACGGCGCGTGCGCTCGCGGGCGTGCTGGCAGATCTCGCCGCTACGCATCAGGTGATTGTCGTAACCCACTTGGCGCAGGTCGCCGTCATGGCTGACAAGCATTATGTCGTCAGCAAGGAACCGGGCGATGTTCCCCAGACGCATTTGGACGAGGTAACCGGCGAAGCGCGTACTGCCGAGATCGCCCGCATGTTGAGCGGCGATCAGTCCGAGGCAAGCTTGGCCCACGCAAAGCAGATGCTCGAAGAAGCTCGAGGTTAGGTCGTATCAGCGGTGTTGGTGGGACAAAATAGACTGAAATTTTTGTCCCACTACGCGTTTTACTCCACAACCTTATCCGGCTGGATGAGCTCCTCGTAGTAGCTGATATGCTCACGCGCGTCTTTAATCTCGGGCAGCAGGAAGTTGTAGATGACTTCGATGATCATCGTGGCGCTGATCTTGGAGAACGCGAAGTCACCCGTTGTCAGCAACGCTTCGTGATTGACGGTATTAAAGGTGTAGTCGGCGAGGCGCGCAAGTGGGGATTTGCTGTCACTGCTGATGACGACTACGGTTGCGCCGCAGTTGCGAGCCGCTTTTGCCATGCGATTCAGTCGGCGCGATTTGCCAGAGTTTGAGATTAGCACGATGACGTCACCCGGGCGTAACGTGAGCGCAAAGCCGATTGATGTCTCGCTAATGGTGCTCGCCATGCAGCGCAGGCCCAGCTGCGAAAACTTAAACGTCGCATCGAGCGCGACCGCGTTCGTATTGCCCACAGCCGCAAACTCAATAACCCCTGCATGCTTAAGGGCATGCACAACAGCCGCCAGCGTATCGTGGTCGATTCCGTCGATGGTCGCATTAAGCTCGCTCACCTTGGCAGCCAGGATGTTCTTGAGGCTCTGCTCCATATTGTCGAGCGAGACCTCGTCGGTCAGGCCCTCGTTGCGCTGGCTTTCCAAATCCCTCGCCAACGAAAACTGAAAGCTGCGGAAGCTGCCAAACCCAAGCTTGCGGCAGAAGCGCGAAACGGTCGCCTCGGACGTGGCAGCGGCGCGTGAGAGCTGAGCCGCCGTGAGGCGTGGAGCCTCGGACTGGTGCTCCAATATATAGTCGACAATGCGCTGCTCGGACTCGCTGTATCCCTGGTGGGTGCTAATGAGGGAAAGTGCGCTCTTGCTACTATCGGTCATGGATGGCTCCTGGTTGGCATGAAAATCTAACTTGATTTGCAATGCCATAGTATACGGGCATTTTCAATTACAAGATACACCTTGCCGTTTCAAGTGTTGATGGTAAACTTTCACTTACCGTTTACGGTTATGAAAGAACCTTTCACCGGAGAATTGCACCTTGTCTCTTCTCACGCGGACGGTAGGTTGGTATCTTTCAGTTGTGGAAAAACGCGCATCGAAGCGCGTGTAGGGGAGCGCCCGCGGGCGCTGTACTCAAGAAGGAGGGACACATGGCTAAGTTTGACATCATCGCCGCGACCGGTTGCCCGACCGGCATTGCGCACACCTTCATGGCGAAGGAGGCGCTGGAGAAGGCAGCTGCCGAGCGCGGTCTGACCATTAAGGTCGAGACTCATGGCCAGGTCGGTGTCGAGAACGAGCTCACCAAGAGTGAGATCGCCGGTGCCAAGGCCGTCGTCGTCGCAGCCGACAAGGATGTTCAGGCTGAGCGTTTCGCCGGTAAGCCCATGGTTTCCGTTGGTGTTTCCAAGGCCCTGTCCGTTGAGGCCGCCGGTAAGCTGATTGACCGCGCGCTCGCCGCCAAGGGCGACGACACGGTTGCCGCTGCCGCCGATGTCGAGGACGAGGTCGAGGAGAAGGAGTCCATCGGCCACATCATCTACAAGCACCTCATGAACGGCGTCAGCCACATGCTGGTCTTCGTCGTTGCCGGTGGTGTTCTGACCGCCATTTCGTTCCTGTGGGGCATCACGTCCTTTGATTCGACGGCTGCCGACTACAACAGCTTTGCTGCGATGCTCAAGATCATCGGCGGCATCGCCATGAACCTCATGGTTCCGGTGCTTTCAGCCTACATCGCCGAATCCATCGGCAAGCGCCCGGCGCTCGTCCCCGGTTTTGTTGCCGGTATGATCGCCATCCAGGGCCTGCCTGTTAACGCCGAGACCGGCATGATCGACGCCGGTGGCGCCGGCGTGGGCTTCGGCTTCCTGGGCGGCATCGTCGGCGGCTTCCTCGCCGGCTATGTCATCCTGCTGCTCGAGAAGGTCTTTGCCGGCCTGCCCAAGAACCTGGACGGCCTCAAGGCTATCTTCCTGTACCCGCTGTTCTCGACGGCTATCGTCGGCCTGGTCATGCTCGGCATTTCCGGCCCCATGGCTGCCATCAACACCGCCATGATGGACTTCCTCAAGGGCCTGTCCGCCTCTGGCGCCGTTGTACTGGGTCTTGCCATCGGCTGCATGTGCGCCTTTGACATGGGCGGCCCGGTCAACAAGGCTGCTTACGTCACCGGTACCGCTATGCTTACCGAGGCACTGGCCGCCGGTGTTGGCACCGATACCTACAACTTCGGCACCAACTTCATGGCTGCCGTCTCCGCCGCCTGCATCGTTCCGCCGCTGATCACCACCTTTGCCGTCGTTGTCGGCAAGAAGTACTTCAGCCAGGAGGACCATGACGCCGGTGTCGTCAACCTCATCCTTGGTTGCACCCACATCACCGAGGGCGCCATTCCGTTCATGACCAAGAACATCTGGCCCGTCATGCCCATCATGATGCTCGGTTCCTCTATCGCTTCGATCCTGACCATTATGTTCAACGTTCACGATCCGGCGCCTCACGGTGGCTTCCTGGTCCTGCCCGTTGTCGAGAACGGTCCGCTTTGGGTCCTCGCGATCCTCATCGGCGCTGTGGCCGGTGGCATCCTGTTCGTGGCCTTCAAGAAGTACGACTTCGAGAAGAACCAGAAGGCCGCTCCTGCAGCCAAGCCCGTCGAGGCCCCCAAGGCCGCTGCCGTCGAGGCCCCCAAGGCCGAGGCTGCCGACTTCGTGAAGGTCGAGAATGTCTTTGTCGCCGAGGACTTCGCTTCCCGTGACGAGGCTCTGAGCTTCGTTTCCAACCAGGCTGTCAAGGCCGGTATCGCCAGCGACGCCGACGCCGTGATGAACGCCTTCCTGGCCCGCGAGGCCGAGGGCACCACGGGCATGATGGAGGGCTTCGCCATCCCTCATGCCAAGTCCGACGCCATTTCCGAGGCTGCCGTCATCGTTGTCAAGGACGAGTCCGGCGTGACCGGTTGGGACACCATGGACGGCGCTCCCGTCAACGTGGCTATCGCACTGCTCATCCCCGGTGCCCAGGCCGGCACTACGCACCTCAAGATCCTGTCCAAGGTCGCCGAGGCGCTCATGGACGAGGACTTCCGTGCCACCGTCAAGGGTTCCACCGACGCCGCCGAGATCGCCAAGACGATCAACGCCCGCCTGGTCTAATTCGTCGGTACGCGAATAACATCGCCCCCTGTATATAAGGCGGAGTCCCTCTCCAGGGCCTCCGCCTTTTTTTCTATCCCTCCCATAAGTTGCGGTGAAATAGGGACTGCTTAAACGATTCAACCCCAAATTCAGTCCCTATTTCACCGCAACTTACAAAAGGGCATAGAGGGGGCCGCCTATCGGGCCCCTGTGGGCGAGCAAGCGGAAGATAAACACATCTGTCCAATAATTCGTCTGAAACATAATGAAAAACCGTTTGATGTGAGTTAATATAAACAACGTCGTGAATCTGACTCCTGCCACATGCTTGACAGGGGTTAAACACAAAAAGGAGTCAACTATGGTTTCTGAGAAGGCTACCCTCGTTAATCCTCAGGGTCTGCACATGCGTCCGGCTGGTCTGTTCGCCTCCACCATGGGCAAGTATGCCTGTGACGTGACGGTCGTTACCCCCGAGAAGGAGGTCAACGGCAAGTCCCCGATGGCCCTCATGGCTGCTGGTATCCCCTGCGGCACCGAGGTCGAGGTCAAGTGCGACGGCGCTGACGAGGCCGAGGCTCTGGCTGCTGCCATCGAGCTCATCAAGAGCGGTCTTGGCGAGTAGAACTCAAACGGGTCGCATGTTGAACAACTAAGTTCATATTTGGGGGCGCAGTGACCTGTTGTAAGGTAGCTGCGCTCTTTTGTCATGGATATGGCAAAACGCTTTATCACATGACACGGAGAGAGGAATGGGAATGTATCAGGGAGTCAACGCTTCCGAGGGCATCGGTATCGGCACCGTCATGGTTGCCGTCGATCCCGACTTGACGTTTGAGCCGCACGAGGTTGCTGATTCGGCAGCAGAGAAGGAGCGCTATCAGTCCGCTCTTTCGGTCTTCTGCGAGAAGACCCAGGCTCAGGCCGACCACATGAAGGAGACGGTGGGCGAGGCCGAGGCCGAGATCATGAGCGGACACATTGTCCTGGCTCAGGACCCGGGCATGACCGACGCCATCAACGCCGCCATTGACAGCGGTACCTGCGCCGAGCAGGCGCTCATGGACACCTCGACCATGTTCGAGAACATGTTCCTGTCCATGGACGACGAGATGTTCCGTCTGCGCGCGGCCGACATCGCCGACATCCGCACCGGTATTCTGGCCGAGCTGCTGGGCAAGGAGGTCGTCGACCTCTCCGTCCTGCCCGAGAACACCGTCGTTGTCGTGCACGACCTCACGCCGTCCATGACCGCCACGATCGATAAGGCCCACGTTGCCGGTATCGTCACCGAGACCGGTGGCCGCACGTCGCACTCCGCGATCATTGCGCGCGCCCTTGAGATTCCGGCTGTCCTTTCGGTTTCCAACAGCTGCACCGCGCTGCGCAACGGTATGACCGTTGTCGTCGACGGTGGCAAGGGTATCGTTGAGGCCGATCCCGACGAGGAGACGCTCGCTGCCTACACCGCCAAGGCCGAGGCCTTCGCTGCCGAGAAGGCAGCCCTCGAGGCCTTCCGTGGCAAGCCGTCCGTGACTGCCGATGGCATCAAGAAGATCATCGCCTGCAACATCGGTAACCCCGATGACGTGCCCAACGCGCTCGATCACGACGCCGAGGCCATCGGTCTGTTCCGCTCCGAGTTCCTGTTCATGGACTCCGCTGAGCTTCCTTCCGAGGAGGAGCAGTTCAACGCCTACCGTAAGGTCGCCAGCGCGCTCAAGGGTGCTCCGGTCATCATCCGCACGCTCGATGTGGGTGGCGACAAGGAGATTCCGTATCTGCACATGGTCAAGGAAGACAACCCCTTCATGGGCTTCCGCGCCGTGCGTTACTGCCTGGCCAATCCCGACCAGTACAAGGTCCAGCTCCGCGCTCTGCTGCGCGCTAGCGCCTTCGGTGATGTCAAGATCATGATCCCGCTCGTCACCTGCGTCGAGGAGGTCTTGGCTGTCAAGGAGCTCGTCGAGCAGTGCAAGGCCGAGCTGACCGAAGAGGGTCGTAAGTTCAACGAGAACATCGAGGTCGGCATTATGGTTGAGACGCCCGCCGCTTCGCTGCTCGCAGACCGTCTTGCCGAGGTCGCCGACTTCTTCTCCATCGGCACCAACGACCTGATCGGCTACACCATGTGCGCCGACCGTGGCAACGACACCATCTCCAACCTGTACCAGGTGTACTATCCCGCCGTGCTCCGCTCGCTCAAGAACATCATCGAGAGCGGCGTGAAGGCCGGCATCATGGTCGGTATGTGCGGCGAGGCCGCTGCCGATCCGCTGCTCGAGCCGCTGCTGATCAGCTGGGGCCTGGAGGAGTTCTCGATGAGCGCTCCGTCGATCCTGCGCGCCCGCAAGACCATCAGCCAGTGGACCAAGGCCGAGTGCGACGAGCTCGCCGAGAAGGCGCTCGCCTGCAACACCGCCGCCGAGGTCAAGGCACTGCTCGAGTCCGCAGCTCGCTAATTTGGTATCAGAGGTAACCGCGTGGTTGGAATGGGCCGGCCACGCGGCCCTCACATATACAGGGGGTACTGTAAATGTTCTACACGCTAACCGCTAACCCGGCTGTCGACATGACGGTTTCGAGCTCTCCGCTCGAGCCCGACGAGAACGTCCGCACCGGCTCGGCCAGCTACACGGCTAACGGCAAGGGCCTCGACGTGTCCTTCGCCTTTAAGAAGATGGGCGTCGACACCGTCGCGCTCGGCTTCTTCGCTGGCTTCACGGGCAAGTTCATCGTCGAGGAGGTCATGAACCTGGGTTGCCTCTGCCGCCCGGTCTGGACCGACGGTATCACGCGCATTAACACCTACGTCAACGATGGCCAGCACGAGTACGGCATCCTGAACCCGGGTGCTCCGATCACGCCGCAGCACCAGGAGGAGCTCTACAACATCCTGGACACCGCGGGCGATCTCGAGTGCCTGATCGTCTCCGGCTCCGTGCCTCCCAAAGCTACGCCTGACTTCCTGGCTCAGGTCATGGAGCACGCTCAGGCTCGTGGCGCCGACGTCGTCCTGGACCTGTCCTCCGACAAGCTCAAGGAGCTCGCTCACAAGAAGCCGCTGCTCATCAAGCCGAACCATCACGAGATGAAGGCCATCTTCGGCGTGCCGGTCGATACCGACGACGAGGTTCGCGTTGCCATGAAGATGGCTCACGACGCTGGCGTTCAGAACGTGCTGCTCACCCGCGGTAGCCGCGGCGACGCTTACTTCTCCAACGGCGAGGACATCTGGTACGCCAAGCGTGAGTTCAACATCAAGCTGGTTTCTTCCGTCTGCGCCGGCGATTGCACCCTCGCTGCGTTCCTGCACAAGTGGTACAGGGATCGCGACAACGTCGAGGAGGCCATGAAGCTCGCTATGGCCACCGGCGCCAACGTTGCCGAGTCCGTCGGCATCGGCGACTTCGGTCACGTCGACGAGTACAGCAAGCGCGTTGCTGTCCGCAAGCTCGATCGTCAGTAATCGAAACGCGACATATTCGTGCGCATGTGGCGCCCCGGTTTCGGCTGGGGCGCCTTTTTGTTCCGCCACGGGGGAGAGGTGTCCCGCCGTACTTCATCGCTTCCACACCGTTCGCCGAGTTGTCCTAGCCTTTTACCGATGCGTGGAATATACTTTCACTAACACGTTGCTTCGTGAAAGGAACATTCATGATTTACACGCTCACTGCAAATCCCGCCATTGACTACAACATCGCCTGCGACGGCCTTACTGCCAATACCGTCACGCGTACCCGCAATGCCGTCTACACGCCCAACGGCAAGGGCCTCAACGTCTCGTTTACGCTTGACCACTATGGTGTCGACACCACGATCCTGGGTTTCTTCGCCGGCTTCTCGGGTGAGTTTATCGTTAAGGGCGCCGAGGCCCTGGGCGTGCCCGTCAAGCCCGTGTGGACCGACGGTATTACGCGCGTCAATGTGTTCCTCAACGCCGGTCCCGACACCGAGTACAACATGGTCAATGCCGGTGCCGCCATCAATGAGGCCAACGAGCAGGAGATGTTTGAACTTATCGATTCGCTCGATGACATGACCTGCCTGGTCATCAGCGGCTCGCTGCCTCCCAACACTTCCGAGGGCTTCTTGGCCGAGGTCCTGCGCCGTGTCAAGGCCAAGGGGGCCGAGTTCGTCCTCGACATCTCGAGCCATCAGCTGGCAGACCTCATTGCTCTGGAACCACTGCTGATCAAGCCCAATGACGACGAGCTGCTTGACATCTTTGGCATCAAGGTGAGCGGTGGCGACGACGAGTCCGTCAAGGGCGCTATGGCCGAGCTGCACGCCAAGGGCGCCAAGAACGTGCTGCTGACCCTTGGTGGCGCCGGTGCGTACTTCTCCAACGGCGAGCATATCTGGTTTGCCAACCGCACCTTCGACGTCAAGCTGCTGTCGACTGTGTGCGCCGGCGATTCCTCGCTCGCTGCCTTCCTGTCCGTGTGGCACGACGCCCCCGAGCGCGTCGAGGACGCCCTGCGCCTTTCGATGGCCACTGGCGCCAACGTGGTCGAGTGCCCCGGTCTGGGTGATTTTGCCAAGGTGGACGAATATAAGAAGCACATCGAGGTTCGCCAGGTCTGCTAGTTCCGGCACCTTGTCTGAATAGTTTGATTATTTCGCATCCGTCTTAGACTAGGACGGATGCGTTTTTGTTTATCGGACTTGCGTGTGCAGTGGAGGCTGTTTCTTGCTAGACTTCTTGCAGACGCAATCGATAGCCAATTTGATAGTCGCAGGAGGCCATAGGCATGTGCAATGTTTCGCTCAACGGTACTCAACCGTCCGATGCGTCCCTGCGCGTCCTGCGCGCGCTTGAGGCGGCTGGTCTTGAGGCTTGGTACGTGGGCGGTTGGGTGCGCGACGCCCTGATGGGGTACCCCAGCCACGATGTTGATATGTGCTGTAGCGGCCTGTGGCAGGAGTCCAAAGCGGCGCTCGAGGCCGCCGGCATCGCGGTTGTGGAGTCGGGCATTAAATTTGGCGGAATCACGGCTATTTCCGATGGCGAGCGTATCGAGGTCACCACGTACCGTCTGGATGGCTTTTACACCGATGGTCGTCATCCCCAGAGTGTGGAGCGTGCCGCCTCGCTCGAGGACGATCTGGCGCGCCGCGACTTTACCGTCAATGCCATGGCCTGGCATCCCGAGCGCGGGCTTGTCGACCGCTACGACGGCCAGGGTGACTTGGAGCGCAAGCTGATTCGCGCTGTCGGCGATCCCAAGCGTCGCTTTAACGAGGACGCCCTGCGCATGCTGCGTGCGGTGCGCTTTGCCTGCCGTCTGGACTTTATGATTGAGCCCGAGACCAAGCGTGCGCTTGCCGAGTGCTCGCCGCTGCTCGATGCCGTGGCTCGCGAGCGCGTGGGCATTGAGCTCGAAGGCATTCTTTCGACCGGTCATGGGGGAGACGCGATGCTGCGCTACCCCGAGCTTATTTGCGCCGCCGTGCCCGAGCTTGCTGCGGGAAGGGGCTTTGACCAGTGCAGCGTCTATCATGCCTTTAATGTCTACGAGCATATCGCTCGCGTGTTGACGGTAGCGGGGGAGTTGGCACTGTGTGATGGCGTGGAGCCTTCGCCGAGCTTAATGTGGGCAGCGTTTTTGCACGACGTCTCCAAGCCTGATTGCTTTACGGTCGACCATGCGGGCAGCGGCCATTTCTACGGTCATCCCGAGCTTGGCGCCAAGAAGGCGCGCGCCATTATGGATCGTCTGGCGCTTTCTCACGATTTGATTCGCGATGTGTGCCTGCTAATCAAGTACCATGACAAGCCGCTGCGTCCCGAGCGATCCTGCCTGCTCAATATGATGCGCGCGCTTTCGGGCGAGGGCGTCGACACGCCGCGCCTGATTGACGAGCTCATGGACCTTAAGCGTGCCGACACACTTGGCAAGGCCCCGTCGTGCTTCTATTACGTTGAGACGATTGAGGAGATGCGCGCGATGGCGCACGAGCTGCTGAGGGCGGGGGAGCCCTATACGCTCAAGATGCTCGCCATCAACGGCGGCGACTTGATCCGTGCTGGAGTCAAGCCCGGGCCGGAACTGGGGCAGCTTCTCAACTCCGCCCTCGACGCCGTGATCGAAGACAACATTCCCAACGATCGCGAAGCTCTTTTGGTCCATCTCAACTTGAATTAGCTACCTAGTTTACCTGCGTGTTCCATAACCTGCCGACAATTTTTCGGCAATTTGGAATTTCTTCTTGCGCTGACGTTTTTTGTCCCGTAATATATTTCCTCGCAGCACGGCAGTGCAGATGTCATGTGGCCCGTTCGTCTAGCGGTTTAGGACGCCGCCCTCTCAAGGCGGAGATCACCAG
>CABSYH010000039.1:0-10525 GCA_902481965.1 uncultured Collinsella sp. | reverse complement strand
CCTCTCTATTCGTCGGCAGCGTCAGATGTGTATAAGAGACAGGCTTCATCATAGCCAGGGACGGGCCGGAGAGCTCGGCGAGCGGGCCCTCCTGGAGCTCCTGCTCGGCTTCGGCCTGATCGAACGGAAGCTTGCCGAGCTCCATGTAACAGGCGGCCGCGAAGGCGACGCCGGCGAGGATAACGGCGACGACGCTCGAGACGTTGCCCGTAACGATGTGCTGACCCATGGTCGCAATGTCCGTGGAGCCGCACACGATGGCGACGGTAAACAGCGCGATGAGCATGGACGGCTCGATGAGCACGCTCATGAGGAGCTCGCGGATACCGCCGAAGCCCGCGTAGGCGTTGGAGGAATCCACGCCGGACAGCGCGAAGAAGAAGCGGGACAGCGCGAGCGCGTACATGATGGTGATGGCGTCACCAAAGACGGGCATGGGGCTCTCGAGCGTGAACATGGGCAGGCCCATGGCGAGCATGAACGACACCGCGAGGAACAGCGGCGGCATGATGCGCAGCACGAAGCTCGAGTCGGAACTCACGGACTCGGGACGCGCCATGAGCTTCGCGAGGTCCCGGTAATCCTGAAGGATGGACGGACCGCGGCGATTGTGCATCTTCGCGCGAATCACACGGGCGAGGCCGGAGAAGAAGGGCGCGACCAGCATGACCACGAGGCCCTGCGCTATCGCAAGAACGATGTTCATAATATCCTCTCCCCTCTCTAGACCATGACCACGGCGAGCACGAGGAAGACCACGAGCGCCGCGACGATGTAGCAGATGTATACGGAGTAGTTGCCGCCCTCGATCTTGGAGGCGAGGCCGGCCAGCTTATCGGCACCCTCGCTCGGTGCATCGACCAGGAAGCGGTCGGGCAGGGGCTCAACGCCCTGGGCGACACCGGTGAGCTTCTGGAACACGTGCGCGATGGACCAGCAGATCTTGGTGCATACCTCGCGCAGGGTGTAGAGCGGGCCCATGAAGAGCTCTACGTCTGACGCGAAGCTCGTGGCGACGACGGGCATGTGCTCGTTGGGCTCGTAGCCGCACGCCCAAGGGTCGGTCTTCTTAGCGGGGGCCTTGGTGCCGAGGCAGGACCTCAACACGAACGCGAGGCCGGTGAGGACCACGAGCGCGATGGCGATCGCGGGGGTGGAGGTGGCGGCACCGGAAATCTCGTTCACCAGAGACACGCCCGAGGTGGCTGTGATGGCAGAGCCGGCAAGCACGCTCTGGGCGACGTCGCCCAGAACCGGGGCGATGACGGGAGAGCCGATTCCCAGCACCACGCAGATGGCCGCGAGGAGCATCTGCGAGAACAACATCGGAGCCGGGGACTCCTTGGCGTTCGCGGCCTCCTGGGAACGAGGGCTGCTCGCGAACGAGACGCCGTAGGCCTTCACGAAGCACGTGACGGCCAGGGCACCGGTGATGGCGAGGGCGGCCGCGGAGGCGACGGCGAACACCATGACGACCGGGTCGGAGAGCGTCGAGATGTTGAACAGGGACTGGTAGGTGAACCACTCGGAAACGAAGCCGTTGAGCGGCGGGATAGCCGAGATGGCAAGGGCACCGATGAGGAAGCAGACGGCCGTGACCGGCATACGGCGGAACAGGCCGCCCATCTTCTCCATGTTGCGCGTACCCGTGGCATAGAGCAGGGAACCCGCGCCGAGGAACAGCTCGCCCTTGAACATGGCGTGGTTGAGCGTGTGGTAGAGGGCGGCCATGAGCGCGATCGTCGCGATGACGTCGTTGCCCAGGGCGTGCGCCGTCATGGACGCGCCGACACCGAGCAAGATGATGCCGATGTTCTCGACGGAGTGGTAGGCCAGCAGGCGCTTAATGTCGTGCTCGTGGAGGGCGTAGACGACGCCCAGGACCGACGAGATGGATCCGAAGACCAGGACCATGAGGCCCCACCAGAGCTGGACGCCCGAACCCGCGAGCAGGTCGAGACCGACCTTGAGGATTCCCAGGATGCCGATCTTGATCATGCCGCCGGACATGAGGGCGGACACGTTGGACGGCGCCTCGGGGTGCGCCTGGGGCAGCCAGGAGTGCAGCGGGATGATACCGGCCTTTGCGCCGAATCCGAAGAACGCGAGGACGAAGCACGCGGAGGAGACGGCGGGTCCAAAGTCATGCGTACGGAAATCACTGAAGCTGAAGGAACCGCCCACGCCGTTGGTCATGAGCAGGAAGCTCGCCATGATAAGGACAAAGCCCACGTGCGCGATGACGAAGTAGAGCCAACCGCCCCTAATGGAGTTCTTGTTCTCCTCGATAACGACAAGGAAGTAGCTCGTAAGGGACATGAGCTCAAAGGCGACCAGGAACCAGAACACGTTGTCGGCGGTGATGACGAGCATCATCGAGGCGACGAAGGTGTTCATGAAGAAACCGGCGCGCCCGACCTTGCCCGGGTACTCATCGAAGTAGGACAGACCGTAGATGAAGCCCGCAAAGGCGAGGATTGAGATGAGGACCACGATCAGGCCCGCAAGGCCGTTGAGCAAGAGCTCGAGACGGGCGAACGGGAAAAAGAAGACCGTGTTGAGGGACGAAACGTCGCCAAGCACGGCCTCGAGGCCCGCGATGAACGACAGCACGGCCGCGACGGCGCCGATCAGGCAGCCGGCGGTCTTGGCGGCGTTATCGGCCTTGATCAGCAGAACCGAGGCGAGCGCACCGATGCACGAGACGGCAAGCGATGCGATAAACAGCGTCATGCTATCCATTGTTTACGCTCCCTTCTGCTTTCTCGGACAGGCCCTGGGCCACAGCGGTAACGTCGACGACTGGACCGTTTTCGATCGAGCGCAGGCGCTTGGCCTCGTCGAGCTCGCGATCGGCCGCGCCGCCCATGACGGTCAGCGCCTTGGTGGGGCACGCCGCCACACAATGCGGGCCGTCCGGATCGAAGGCACACAGGTCGCACTTGACGGCGCAGGTGTACTGGCCAGGAGCCCACGTAAGCAGGCTGCTCAGGGACTTAGGATACGAAGGCGTCGGGTCGCACATGCCTGCGACACCGGCGATAGACGTGCCATCGGGATGGATGGCTCCGAAGGGGCACGCGATGGCGCACAGCCTGCACCCGATGCACTCCTGCTCCTTGACGTGGATGCGATCGCCATCGTGCTCGATGGCATTCACCGGGCAGACCTCGGCGCAAGGGGCACCCTCGCAATGGTGGCAGGCCAGGGCGGCCGAGATGCCGCCGGTCTTCACGAGCGCCAGACGCGGCGTATCCTGAAGACCCTGCATCCGGTGGGCATCTGCACAGGCGGACTGGCATGTTCCGCAGCCGATGCACCTCTCCGGGTTGATATCGATGAAGCGGTTCATCCCCACTTCCTTTCAAAATAACGGGCCGGGCGTCCGATGCGCTTGGACGCCCGGCCCAAAAAGCCAACGAGAACGGGACTACACGATTTGGTTCACGTGCGTCTCGTCGTCGAACTTGGCGGCGCCGGGCTCAACATCCTGGGGAGCGGCAGCGTCCACCAGAGCCTGCTTGAGCTCGGTGTACTGACGCTCCACCTCGCCCTCGGCCCACACCTGGTCGGCGATGGCGTCGACCTGGCAGGCAGAGAACTTGTCCTCGGGCGTGTGCGAGACCGGGTCGACCTTGTGCATGGTCAGCTCGTTGCACTTGCCGATCCACCACTGGTAGGTCATATAGACCGTGCCCTTGTTGATACGGTCGGACACGTCCGCGCGGCTATAAACCTGGCCGCGGCGGCTGTGAACCGAGACGATGTCGCCGTTCTTGATGCCGCGGGCCTTCGCGTCCGCGGGATTCATGCGAACGAAGCCGGGCTCGTCGGCAAGCAGTGCCAGCGTCTTGCAGTTACCGGTCATCGAACGGCAGCTGTAGTGGCCGACCTCGCGGACGGTGCAAAGGATGAGCGGGTACTCATCGTCGGGAAGCTCGGAGGGCGCCTCCCAGTCGTGCGCCATCAGGTTGGCACGGCCGTCCTTGGTAGTGAACTTGCCACCCGCGAACATGTCGGGGGTGCCATGGTCGTTCACATCGGTGCTCTTGACAGGCCACTGTGCGTAGCCGCCCTCGGGAGCCATCTTCTCGTAGGTCGCGCCCACAAAGTTGGGGCACAGGCTAATGCACTCGTTCCAGATCTGCTCGGTGTTGTCGTAGTGCATGGGGTAGCCCATGCGCGTGGACAGGTCGGCAAAGATCTCCCAGTCGTGACGGCACTCGCCCTTGGGCGGAACAGCCGCGTCAAAGTGCTGGAAGCTACGGTCGGATGCGGTAAAGACACCCTCGTGCTCGCCCCAAGAGGTAGCGGGCAGGATGACGTCGGCGAGCATGGTCGTCTGCGTCATAAAGATGTCCTGGCAAATGAACAGATCCAGCTCGGAGAGCGTCTTGCGCATACCGGCCGAATCGGGCTCGGTCTGCACCGGGTCCTCGCCGTAGTTGTAGAAGCAGTGCACCTTGCCCTCGTCGACCAGGTGACCCAGGTCGGTGAGCTTGTAGCCCTCCTCGAGCGGGAGCTTTTCCTCGGGCACGCCCCAAGCCTTGGCAAACTTGGCACGCACTGCCGGGTCGGTGACCTTCTGGTAACCAGGGTACAGGTTAGGCAGCATGCCCATATCGCAGGAGCCCTGGACGTTGTTCTGACCACGCACGGGCGCGAGGCCGGAATTGGGTTTGCCGATCTGGCCGGCAACGCAGGCGATGGAGGCGATGGTGTGCACCGTCTTCAGGTTCTGCTTCTGCTGGCATACGCCCATGCCCCAGCCAATGATGGCAGAGGGCTTCGCCGTGGCGTACATCTCGGCAGCTTGGTGGATCAACGCGGGCTCGACACCCGTGATGTCCTGTACGGATTCGGGAGTGTAGTTCTTGATGGTCTCCCACCATTCGTCAAAGCCGTTCGTGTGCTCGGCGACGAATTCCTTGTCGTAGAGGCCATCGTTGACCAAGCAGTTGGCAAAGGCGTTGAGGAACGCAACGTTGCAACCGTTCTTGATCGGAAGGTAGAGATCGGCGATACGCGCGGTTTCGATATGGCGCGGGTCGGCGACGATGATCTTGCAACCCTTTTCTTTGGCTCGCACGATACGCCTTGCGACGATGGGGTGCGAATCGGCAGGGTTATAGCCGAAGAGGAAAATGCAGCCCGCATCCTCCATACCGGGGATGGAGCATGACATGCAACCTGAACCAACCGTGTCCATCAGACCGAGGACAGTAGGGCCGTGTCAAGTACGGGCGCAGTTGTCTACGCTGTGGGTGCCGATGCACGCACGCGTAAACTTCTGCATGACGTAGTTCGCCTCATTGCCGCCGCCTCGCGAGGAGCCGGTGGTCATGACAGCGTTAGGACCATATTCGTCAATTATGGCCTGCATCTTAGATGCGGTGAAATCCAGTGCCTCGTCCCAGCTTACGCGCTCAAGATCCGCGCCCTTGGTGCGGCGGATCATCGGGTGCAGTACGCGAGGAGTCAAGATCTTGGTGTCGTTGATGAAGTCGTAGCCGCTCATGCCCTTAAGGCACAGCTCGCCCTGATTGGTGATGCCGTTGAGCGGTTCGGTACCCACAACCTGGCCGTTTTGGACCAAGAGGTTAAACTGGCAACCGGCGCCGCAGTACGGGCAGATCACTTTATGCTTCTCCATGACACCCTCCTTCCTTTCTCTGCTACCGAATACTCGGTACTTATTTGACAATCATTGGGCCTGTCGCCCGACGCTTACGCCTCGTTTTCGATGGTGGCGCGGGCACGCTCGGCAGTCAGTTCTGCCAGACGCTCCTCGTCTACCAGGGTGAGACCCTTGGTCGGACACGCCTCGGCACACGCCGGACCACCAGGACGGTCCACGCACAGGTCGCACTTGAGCACGAAGCTCTTAGTCTGCGAACCCACGCGCACGTCGCCCATCAAGACGGGGACCTGCGTGGTCGCCACGCTCACGGCGCCAAAGGGGCATGCCATGACGCAGCTCTTGCAACCGATGCAGTTGTCCTCGTTGACGCCGATGCGATGGTTCTTTGGATCAAAGAACAAGGCGCCCGTAGGACAGGCCTTCGCGCACGGAGCATCCTCGCAGTGGTGACATGCCACCGGCGCGGAGATCTCGTAGGTGCGCGTTACGCGCAAGCGAGGTGCGGCGATGTTGCCGGGAATATCGTGTGCCTCGATGCACGCCGCCATACAGGTTTGGCACCCAATGCAGCGTGAAGAATCAGCCACGACTCGTTTATTGCCCATGTTGTTCACTCCCTCCTGAATCCCATGCTGGAAAGACCCTGTCGACGTTGCCCCGGACCGCCCGTGGTCCGGCATCGACGTATCGAGTGCATGCGGCGAAACAGGCACTTCGATAGAATTCCTCCAACGATATACAGTTTAAATATACGCAGTTGCAGGGGGCAAACTTGAGCATAGGCCCTGCAATACGAGTGTATTGCAGGGGTTTTGCCAGGTTGGAATTATTCTCTAAAAGCTATAAATGTGAGTGTATTACATGCGTACGCCCAAGAAAGATTTCACGTTCGCTTCTGAAGGATGTAGTACGTTTGTAATACTGTTCACAATCAATTACTCTAGTGCAATAAAGTAGTGGTAATAAGATTGGCTATTATTAGCCGATGCTGTACTTGACTGTTCATATTGCACGCTCATTAAGGGACGCCAGTAATGTCATCGACTCAAAAACGAGCCATCCTGCAGGTGCGCATTCGCGAGGAAGACAAGCAGCATGCCGAGCATCTCTACGACGCCATGGGCACATCGCTCGCCGAGGCTGTCCGTTTATTTGTCGCGCAAAGCATTTTGATGCGCAAGCTTCCCTTTCAGCCGGTCGCCGTGCGCTCAAAGGACGGCACCGCCGCCTATGGATCGCTCAAAGCATATGGTGACCCCAATCGCCGCGCCGAGGAGCGCAATGCCTGGGTTGAATACCTTGCCACGGAAAGCGACGATTCGATTTTGGGTCCCGAGGAAGTAGATATCCATGAGTAGCACCATCATCGACGAGACCGTCATCCTACGCTACCTGCTTGACGACGACGAAGTTCTGTCACCGCGCGCCGCCAAGGTCATCGCCACGCGCACCGCTCGCGTCTACCCCGAGATCATCACGCGCGTCGTGGTCACGCTGCGCGACGTCTATAAGGTTCCCCGCGCTGAGATTGCTACGGCCATGAGAAGGCTGCTCGATGACGTCATGGTCGACGAGCCCACCGTTGTCTCCCTTGCCGTCAAACTCTTTGGCAAGACCCATATGGACTTTACCGACTGCCTCCTCGCAGCCCGAACCGCCATCTACAACGATGATGTCGTGAGCTTTGGCAAGCCCATCATTCAAGGCATGATCGATTACCGCCGCAAGCGCCAAACCGCGGCCGAAGTCCGCGACCGCGCCGCCGAAGCCCGCAGCCGAAGCACCGACTCCACCATCGACAAACTCCGCCACCGCCCCCGCAGCTAACCCCATCCCCTTCTAACTCGCGGTGAAATACGGACTGTTTCATGCCTTTAAAGGCCTCAACAGTCCGTATTTCACCGCAACTTATTGAAGGTTGACCGCGAACGATTTCGCTATCGGGAGTCGGCGTAGGGTTTTGTTGTCGGAATGCCGTAGCCGCGCATCATGGCACCGAACGATTCCACGTCGTAGGTGTCCGAGAGTTTGAAATGAATGACATTGTGGCCCATGGCGCGAAGGTTCGCGTCGCGCATGAGGGCCGCTCGATACGTTTTTGCCGCCGCCCGCTCTGGATCATTTTGAGCCTCGTCTTCAAACTTGCCTAGCCCATGCAGCTCTGCCAGCGTCCATGAGCCGTCTGGCATCTGCCAGCCATAATCTGCTAGATAATAGCCAGCGTTTCCCGGTCGCGTTATCTCAACTTGAAGCTCAGGCGCGGCAACCCCAGCGAGAATCATCGCTGCTCTCGCCTCGGACTCGCCGCCATTGTCTGACCTGCCGTCCATATGCTCAAAAACGTCAAAAGCACGCGCGATGCCATGCAACCCTCGGCAATTTGCCTGCGCATATGCCCGCAGCTCTTCGCGTTCGACATCGTACTCACGGGCCAAGCCATCGACATAGCCCAGCGCATAACGAAAGGCGCTCGTTCGAGCGATATCAACAACCGTTCGATACGGATCCGTCAGCGTAAACAGACCGAGCCGCCACACTTCGCCCACCCGCCAGCGCTTGTATTCAACGAACTCATACGTATCACGCCTTGTAGACCGTGGCAGCAGTACTTGCACTTTATCCAGAAGCGTATACGCCGAGCCGATGCCGTAGAGCAGCGCTGCTGTCGATCCGCAAAACACAGCATCCGGTTCAACGACCGCAATAGCGGATGCCAGCTGAAAGATGCGATCTTCAACCCCAAGATTATTCCAATAGACCGGATCCGCATACACGTGGTTGTAAAGACGAAGCATGAGCTCTTCCTGCATAAGCTCACGCGCACGGCGTTCATCCCAAGGATCAATTGTTATAAGCAGCTGTCCATCTTGATGAATTCCAACGGCCGAGAATAGCATCCTTGCATATGACTGCGGAAAATGTTTGCCTTTATCGAGCATGGCCAACCCCATAACCATCACGGCGGAGAGAATACCATTACGCTATCGCATGCCTCCGTCCGCAGGCCTTGCCAAAAGCTGACCAAAAACTTGACGCCGCAGGTCAGAGCTTCAAAAAATAATTCCACTCTCGGTAGACGGTCGCTACGACCCTCCCAACGGCATCAAAATCCAACCTTACAAATAGTTGCGGTGAAATACGGACTACATGGGCCATAAAAGCCGAAAAACAGTCCGTATTTCACCGCAACTTAGGAGGGGATGTGGGGTCCCTGGCATGTATATGAAAACGGCTCTGGTCCCAAAAGGAGCCAAAGCCGTTAAAACTATCCTATGGAGCGGGCGACGGGAATCGAACCCGCGTCATCAGCTTGGAAGGCTGGGGTTCTACCATTGAACTACGCCCGCAAGATATGGTCGGGACGACAGGATTTGAACCTGCGACATCCTGCTCCCAAAGCAGGCGCGCTACCAAACTGCGCCACGTCCCGAAGGTGTTGAGCAGCTAAGGTCTAAACCTTGCGTGTCCCAAAGCGAAGGAAATTATAGGGGAGACTCCCCGCCTGTGCAAGCATTGATGCCTTAGCTCCTCGAATGTGCAACAAAACGACTATGGAGCAGGCCGATCACAAAGGCAACCACGGCAACCGGCGCCCACGCAGCGCCGATATCTGCCAGCGGCAACGCATCAAACGGCAGCCACGCGCCAGCAAAGAACGCATCGCGGACCGAAGTGATTACGCTCTGTACCGCGACAACGCCGCCGACCCAGACCCACACCTGCGGGTGCGCGTCGCAAAAGCCGTGCACCAGGCCCATAAGTACCAGCACAATGGCAACGGGATACAGGGCATTGAGCATAGGCACCGAGAACATGAGGATCACGTCGAGGCCCACGTTGGAGAGCACGCACGAAAACGCTGCGAACACAAAGGCGAGAATCGCAAAGGGACGGCGCATGGCCTCCTCGGAGGCCTCCGCTCCCCCTTCGACCACATACGTCTCGCAGAAGTAACGCGAGCAGCAGCTGATGAGGCCGATGCACACGTTCATACAGGCTAGGAAGAAAATCGCAAAGACGATAACCGTGCCGACAAGGCCAAAGTGCATGGAGGCAGAGCGGGCAAGGATGGCGGCGCCATTGGTGGCATCGGGCATCACGGTGCTGAGCTGCGTGCCGGCAAGCGCCAGGCCGCAGTAGATGATGGCCATGAGCGCGCCGGCGATCACACCCGAACGCGAGATCTCGAAGGCCACGCGCTTGTCGTCGGTCACACCCAGCTCGTGGATGGTCTCGGCGATGATAATGCCAAAGGCGAGCGACGCGAGCAGGTCCATGGTCTGGTAGCCGGTCAGAAAGCCCTGCACAGCAGCACCGGCATTGTAGGGAGTCTGCGGCGCGGCAGCGGGACCCAGCGGCGAGATCACGGCGGCACCCACGACTAGCACGATGAGCGCAATGAGCGCGGGGCCCGTAATGCGACCGAGTACGCGTGTGATGACACCCGGGCGCAGCGTGAGCGCAAACGCGACGACGAAGAACCCGATGGCAAACACCAGGCGAGCCGTGCCGAGCGAAACGCTCTCAGGTAGCAGCGGCACCAGCATTTCGAACGCCGTAGAGCTTGTGCGCGGAATGGCCAGGCACGGGCCGATGGCCAGGTAGACCGCCGCGACAAAGAACTCACCAAACTTGGGGTGCACGCGGCCGGCAAGCTCACGCGCCGTGCCGGCAAGCGCCACGGCGATAAAGCCCATGACGGGCAGGCCGATGGCGACAATCAAAAAGCCAACCATGGCAAGCGGTGTGGCCGTGCCGGCCTGGAGCGCCAGCAACGGCGGAATGATGAGGTTACCGGCGCCAAAGAGCATCGAGAACAGGGCGATGCCGACGGTAACGACACTGTCTCTTATACACATCTGACGCTGCCGACGAATAGAGAGG
>CABSYH010000038.1:0-10562 GCA_902481965.1 uncultured Collinsella sp. | reverse complement strand
GGCGACCGTGAAATCCAATCAAATCAAGCAGGCCTTCGAGTCCATCCAAGCCGATAGCAATCTTGCCGACCGTGTTATTGATGCTGCGGCTGGAAAGCCGCTTCATCGAAAGGGCCACGCGAAGCCTCTTTATGTTGCCGTTGTTGGATGTCTTGTCGGAGTGCTGGCGACCGGAGGGGTCGCCTACGCCGTTGTCAATTCCAGATATTTTGCCTCAGCCTGGGGAAACCACGGCAACGGGGATTCCATCACCTGGACCAACGGTGGCTCATCGGGGACTAAATACACCTACACCAGAGAGTTTGGTGATGGCATCGCGCCCCAAAGCCTGGAGGGTGCAGTCCAGGAGGTTAATCTGTCCGTAGAGGGCAACGGCTATACGCTCGATATCCATGAGATGGCTATTGACCAAAACGGCTGCGGAGCCGTGACGTTTACGTTGTCCAATCCAAATGGAGTTAACTACTACAAGCCAGCAGCAGAGACAGGCGAACTTGTTCTCTATGGTGAAGAAGAACAAGGCATCGGTACACCCAGCATGAACTTCGGCGAGGAATGGGCTGACACACGCTGCACCATTGATAAGGACACATCAAGCGACACGGTCATTAATGGCACGATGTACTTTGCTTCTATGGATCGCGAGCGAGGTTTTCAACATGCGGTCACCTGGAATATCTCGTGGACCGAGGGCGAAGGCGAGGATGCGAAGCCGTTCGAGGCATCGACGCCCGAGTTTAGCGTTGGAGCGTACGTCGATACAAAGGAACTCCGCTCCGGTGACTCACCTCTTGAGATTAGCCCGTTTTCCATCCAGACGCACATCGATGATTTGGGCTATGAAGCAGTTGATAATAAACTGACCGTCAGCTACAAGGATGGATCTGAGCAGATTATCGAAGATGACGACGCAGGGGTGTTCAACTTATATTTTTCTTATGCGCGCAATAGCGGAGAGAACATCTGGGTGCCAACGAAGTTGATTGATGTCGACCAAGTGGTCTCAGTAACGCTTGAGGGCACGAGGTGCACGTCAACAGGAGAGACCGAAACAGAAGTACCCTTTACCATCGTTTATTCGTAAGATTTGGGGCCGCTTCTTACTAGGGGAAGCGGCCTCTTTTGCGTTAAATGGAAACGCCGCCGATTTCCATGCGACAGATGAGAGCAGATCACCGCTGGAGCGCGACGTTTCCCCAGATAAAACCGACCAAAATAAACCTGTCCCTTTTTGGCAGGTAGCGTTGCCTCGACGAGCATGTCGGATTCCCGGACCGGGCGGCCTGCGGTTTAAGTTTGTCGCGAGTTCCGCACGAGCCGGAGGCCACTTAATGTGGCCTCCGTGCGAGCCAGGACTGTAGAGCAGCAAACTTAACCCCTGTGCCGCCCGGACCGGGAATCCGCCCACGCGCACAGAAGGGGATTCCTTTTGTGTAGGCTTTGCGGAAATATACTCATTTTGGGATACGCCCGGCGGCGTGGTTTGTTGACGGCACAGCTAACGCCACGTATCCTATCGAACTGCGTGTTTCGTAGGGGGATGCTGACCCCTCGATTCAAGCCGTTGCACTTTACAGAAAGCTGGAATCATTCGAGAAGGAGTACGCTTTGCCTACTATTAACCAGCTGGTTCGCCAGGGCCGTCGTTCCGTGCCCAAGAAGTCCAAGAACGCTGCTCTGCAGCACAACTCCCAGAAGCGCGGCGTGTGCACCCGTGTCTTCACCACGAGCCCCAAGAAGCCGAACTCGGCTCTTCGTAAGGTTGCCCGTGTTCGCCTTGTCAACGGCATCGAAGTTACTGCCTACATCCCGGGTGAGGGCCACAACCTGCAGGAGCACTCCATCGTGCTCGTCCGCGGCGGTCGTGTCCGTGACCTCCCTGGTGTCCGTTATCACGTCATCCGTGGCGCCTACGACGCTGCTCCGGTCCAGAACCGTATGCAGGCCCGTTCCAAGTACGGTGCTAAGCGCCCCAAGGCTAAATAAGCCAGATAACGTTTTGATACTTTCGCCGTGTGCCGCCTAAGCGCCGCACGGTAGACACTTAAGGAGATTTCACATGCCGCGTCGTGCAGCAGCTAATCGTCGTGAGGTTCAGCCTGACGCCGTTTACAACAACCGCCTGGTGACTCAGCTCATCAACAAGGTCCTTCTTGACGGCAAGAAGGCCACCGCTGAGCGCATCGTTTACACCGCTTTCGAGATCGTTGCCGAGAAGTCCGAGGGTGGCGACGCTCTCGCTACCTTCAAGAAGGCTATGGACAACGTCAAGCCCACGCTCGAGGTTAAGCCCAAGCGTGTCGGTGGCGCTACCTATCAGGTCCCGATGGAGGTCAACTCCCGTCGTTCCACCGCTCTGGGTATCCGCTGGATCGTCAACTTCTCCCGCGCTCGCAAGGAGAAGACCATGGCCGAGCGTCTCGCCAACGAGATCCTCGACGCTTCCAACGGCCTGGGCGCTTCCGTCAAGAAGCGTGAGGACGTCTTCAAGATGGCCGAGGCCAACCGCGCGTTCTCTCACTATCGTTGGTAAGTTAAGGTAAGGAACTAACATGGCTAAGCCTAAGTACAAGCTTTCCGATACCCGTAACATCGGCATCATGGCCCACATCGATGCCGGTAAGACCACCACGACCGAGCGTATTCTTTACTACACCGGTAAGACCCACAAGATCGGTGAGGTCCATGAGGGCGCTGCCACCATGGACTGGATGGTTCAGGAGCAGGAGCGCGGCGTAACCATTACCTCCGCTGCTACCACGTGCTTCTGGAACAAGGACGGTAAGGACTACCGCATCCAGATCATCGACACCCCGGGCCACGTTGACTTCACCGCCGAGGTCGAGCGCTGCCTGCGCGTCCTCGATGGCGCTGTCGCCGTCTTCGACGCCGTTGCCGGCGTTCAGCCCCAGTCTGAGACCGTTTGGCGTCAGGCTTCTACCTTCAACGTCCCCCGCATCGCCTTCATCAACAAGTATGACCGCGTGGGCGCTGACTTCTTCAACGCTATCGAGACCATGAAGGATCGTCTCGACGCTAACGCCGTGGCCGCTCAGGTCCCGATGGGCGCCGAGGACAACTTCTGGGGCGTCATCGACCTGGTCACCATGACTGCATGGGACTTCAAGGCCGACGAGAAGGGTATGACCTACCCCGAGCCGATGGACGAGATCCCGGCTGAGTTCGCCGACATCGCTGCCACCAAGCGCGAGGAGCTCCTCGACGCTGCTGCCAGCTTTGACGATGAGCTCATGGAGAAGATCCTCATGGAGGAGGACTTCACCGTCGAGGAGCTCAAGGCCGCTCTGCGCAAGGGCGTTCTGGCCAACGAGCTCAACCTCGTCTTCGTGGGCTCCGCCTATAAGAACAAGGGCGTTCAGGAGCTGCTCGACGCTGTCGTCGACTACCTGCCCAGCCCGCTCGACGTTGAGGCCGTCACCGGTACCGATCCGGACACCGGCGAGGAGATCCAGCGTCATCCTTCCTTCGACGAGCCCTTCTCCGGCCTGGTCTTCAAGATCATGACCGACCCGTTCGTCGGTAAGCTCACCTATGTCCGCGTTTACTCCGGCCGCGCCGAGTCCGGCTCCTACGTGGTCAACGCTTCCAACGGTCAGCGCGAGCGCCTCGGCCGCATCCTCGAGATGAACGCCGCCGAGCGTATCGACCGTGACGACGCTGCTGCCGGCGACATCGTCGCTTGCGTCGGCTTCAAGAACTCCACCACCGGTGACACCCTGTGCGAAGAGGGCAAGGAGATCGTCCTCGAGAAGATCGAGTTCGCTAAGCCCGTTATCGACGTTGCCATCGAGCCCAAGACCAAGGCCGAGCAGGACAAGATGTCCCTGGCTCTGACCAAGCTCGCCGAGGAGGACCCGACCTTCCAGGTGTCCACCAACCACGAGACCGGCCAGACCATCATCGCCGGCATGGGCGAGCTGCACCTCGAGATCATCGTCGACCGTCTGCTCCGCGAGTTCAAGGTTGACGCTAACGTTGGTAAGCCCCAGGTTGCCTACCGCGAGACCGCTGGTCACGACGTCGAGAAGGCTGAGGGCAAGTTCGTCCGTCAGTCCGGTGGCCGCGGTCAGTACGGCCACGCCGTCATCAAGCTCGAGAAGATGGAGGAGGGCTTCGGCTACGAGTTCGTCAACGCTATCGTCGGCGGCGTCGTGCCCAAGGAGTACATCCCGTCCATCGACAAGGGCATCCAGGAGGCCCTGAACACCGGTGTTATCGCCGGCTTCCCGGTCCTCGACGTTAAGGTCACCCTGTTCGACGGTTCTTACCACGAGGTCGACTCCTCCGAGGCCGCCTTCAAGATCGCCGGTTCCATGGCTATCAAGGACGCTCTCAAGAAGTCCGATCCGCAGCTGCTCGAGCCGATCATGGCTGTCGAGGTCGAGACCCCCGAGCAGTACATGGGCGACGTTATGGGCAACCTCTCCGGTCGCCGCGGCAAGATCGAGGGCATGGAGGATCGCAAGAACACCAAGCTCATCCGTGCCAAGGTGCCGCTGGGCGAGATGTTCGGTTACGCTACCGACCTTCGCTCCCAGACCCAGGGCCGTGCATCCTACACGATGCAGTTCGACTCTTATGAGCCCGCGCCCAAGTCCATCGTGGACGAGGTCATGAGCAAGAACGCCTAAGTTCGAGCTCCCTGTTACGTAATCCGCGAGAACATCTCTCGCACTCTTTGGAGGTTTAAGTTGGCTACCCAGAAGATCCGCATTCGCCTCAAGGGCTATGATCACGAGGTCGTCGATCAGTCCGCGAAGCTCATCGTTGAGACCGCTCAGAAGACCGGCGCTCGCGTTTCCGGTCCTGTCCCCCTGCCCACCGAGCGCAACCTGTACACGGTTATCCGCTCGCCGCACGTGAACAAGGACTCCCGTGAGCAGTTCGAGATGCGCACTCACAAGCGCCTCATCGACATCCTCGACCCCACCTCGGGCACTGTTGATTCGCTCATGCGTCTCGACCTCCCCGCTGGCGTCGACATCGACATCAAGCTCTAAGCGATATCGCTCTTAGCTTAAAGAGCCCCGCTGCCATTACGGTAGCGGGGCTCTTTTGTTTTGTATGACGGGTTTGGACTGCCGGGTAATGCGGCCGAGTAGGTGGTTGCGGCGCCCTATTCGCTCAAGGGGCGCAGCGATGCCTCCTCAAAATGGAAGGATCGAAAGCCGTCTTCCGTTTCGATGCACGCGCGACCAAAGTCGTCGACCGTTTGAAAGATGCCACGCGCCAGCTCGTCCTCAGCGGGGGAGCGGGCGATAACGTGCTCCCCGATCCAATTGAGGTGAGCGATATATTCGTCGTGGACGGGCGCGAGCGGACCGGCGTCTTCTTCCTTGGCGTTGAGGCGCTCTGCCCAGGCATCTACAGCGTCTATAACTGCGTGATAGACCTCATCGAGGAGCATGTCGACGGCGGGAACGTTCTTGTTGAGGTCTGACAGGCCGATTGCTGGCAGGCCGCCATCGGGAACCTCCGCGGGCACATAGTTCACGTTAACGCCGATGCCACAGACCGCAAAGGGGTTGCCTTCGTTATCGCGTGCGGCCTCGACCAGAATGCCGCCGAGTTTGCGTCCACGCGCGACCAGGTCGTTGGGCCATTTGAGGCCAATCTCGTTTGCAAGACCCTGTTTTTCGAGTGCCTCGAGCACCGCTAGGCCGCTGACGGCGGCAAGACCAGAGTACTTTGCGGGATTAACGCATGGACGCAGGACAATCGAAAGCAATAGGTTGCCGGCGGTTGAGTCCCACTTGTGCCCGCGCCGACCGCGTCCTGCTGTCTGAGCCCGGGCGGCAAGTCCTGTGCCGTGCGGCGCTCCCTGTTTTCCTGCTTCGAGCAGGTCATCGTTGGTCGATCCGGTTACGTCGACCACTGTTAAACGTAAATCCATAACAGCTGGTACCTCCTAAGGTAATAAGGCAATCGCGTAATGGTGTCGAGAGATAGACACAATGTGAAGCCTTTGTCGCATTTGGACAATTTAATGTTAACACGTCAACAACGACTGAAATGCGTTATCCTCTCTTGGTCGATGTAAACACGTCAACAACTCAAAGGAGGTTAGTGATGGGTTTCACGATTCTTGGAACAGGTTCGGCACTTCCTGAGCGCAGTGTTTCCAATGACGAGCTGTCCGAGTTCCTCGATACCTCGGATGAGTGGATTTTTACTCGCACAGGTATCAAGAGCCGCCACGTCTGCACCGCCGAGTCACTTGACGACCTTGCCGTAGCGGCGAGCGAGCGGGCACTCCAGGTGTCCGGAATCGACGCGAGCCAGCTGGATCTGATCGTCTGCTCGACGACGACGGGTGACCACCTTGTTCCCGCTGAGGCGTGTGCCGTTGCTGAGCGACTAGGCGCGACGTGCCCTGCCTTCGATGTCTCGGCGGCTTGTGCCGGCTTCGTATTTGCGCTCGATGTCGCCGAGGGCTATATCGCCCGCAGCCGTGCCGAGCGCGTGCTTGTTGTTGCTGCCGAGCAGATGACGCGCGCGCTCGACTGGACCGACCGTGCCACCTGCGTGCTTTTTGGCGATGGGGCAGGCGCCGCAGTGATTGAAGCTGGGGGAGACAGCCCCCTTGCCGTTGAGCTTTCGACGGCGCCCGACGTCGAGACGTTGCGCGTTCCCGGTCTGGTCGGTACCTCGCCGTTTAAGGCTTCCGCAGATAGCGCGAGCGTGCTGTCCATGAATGGCCGCCGCGTGTTCAAGTTCGGCGTCAACGCCATCTGCGACACGGTCCATAAGCTTGCGATCGATGCGGGCATTTTGGTCGAAGACATCGATCATTTTGTATTCCATCAGGCTAACGAACGAATCCTGAGCCAGGCGGTCAAGCGCCTGGGCGTGCCGGACGAGCGAGTGGTTCGCACGTTGCGCGAGACCGGCAACATTTCGAGCGCATGCATTCCGCTTGCCCTCGACCGGCTGGCAAACGCCGGTGCACTTCACACAGGCGACACCATCGCCTTGGTTGGATTTGGCGCCGGTCTGGATATAGGTGGCTATCTGCTTCGTTGGAAGTAGTCGCACATAGGAAATAAAAACGCCCTAGGGCACAACCAAAGGAGAACTACCATGGCAGATCAGAAGACCTTCGAGCGCGTTTGCGACGTTATCCGCGAGACCGCCGGTCTTGACGATGTCGAGATGAAGCCCGAGTCCACGCTCGAGGAGATTGGTCTCGACAGCCTGGGCACCGTCGAGATCCTCGTTGCCGTCGAGGACGAGTTTGGCATCCAGCTCGATACCGAGGAGAACCCCAAGACGGTCGGCGAGTTCGCCGATACGGTCGAGGCGGCATTGGAGAAGTAGAGATGCTCAAGACTCCTCTCTGCGATCTGCTCGGCATCGAAAAGCCCGTGTTCCAGGGCGGTATGGCCTGGATTGCCGATGCCTCGCTGGCGTCCGCAGTGTCCGAGGCGGGTGGCTTAGGCATCATCGCGGCCATGAACGCCGACGCCAACTGGCTTCGCGACCAGATTCATGAGCTGCGCGCCAAGACGGATAAGCCCTTTGGCGTCAACGTCATGCTCATGAGCCCGTTTGCCGACGAGGTTGCACAGGTCGTGATTGACGAGCGAGTGCCGGTCGTCGTGACGGGCGCCGGCAATCCCGCCAAGTACATGAAGGCGTGGAACGAGGCGAGCATCAAGGTCATCCCGGTCGTTGCCTCGGTGGCGCTGGCGCGCCTCGTGGCACGTCGTGGAGCCACGGCGGTTGTTGCCGAGGGTACCGAATCGGGCGGCCATATTGGCGAGACCTCGACGATGGCACTGGTGCCGCAGGTCGTCGATGCGGTCGACATTCCCGTTGTGGCCGCCGGCGGTATTGCCGACGGCCGCGGCGTGGCGGCTGCCTTTATGCTGGGCGCAGCCGGCGTCCAGGTGGGTACGCGCTTTCTCGTTGCGAATGAGTGCACCGTCTCGGAGCAGTACAAAGAGATGGTCCTGAAGGCCAACGACACTTCGACGCGTGCGACCGGTCGCTCGACGGGGCATCCAGTGCGCGCCCTCAAGAGCCCCTTCACCAACGCCTATGCCAAGAGCGAGGGTTCCGGTGCGAGTGCCGAGGAGCTCGGTGCTATGGGAACCGGTGCGCTGCGTAAGGCCGCCAAGGACGGCAACTACGAAGAGGGTTCGTTTTTGTGTGGACAGATTGCCGGCATGGTCAACGAGCGCAAGAGCGCACGCGAAATCGTTGACGACCTGGTCGATGGCGCCGAGCACGTCCTGAAGGGTGCGTGCGCATGGGTGGCGTAGCGTTTTTGTTTGCCGGCCAGGGTGCCCAGCACCCCGCGATGGGCGTCGATCTGATCGAGACATCGCCGGCGGCCGCCGAGGTGTTCGCCATTGCCGATGAGGTGCGCCCGGGGACGAGCGAGCAGTGCCGGAGCGCCTCCAAGGAGGAGCTCTCGCAGACCGAGAATACGCAGCCTTGCGTGTTCGTTCATGACCTGGCAGCGGCTGCCGCACTGCGCGAGCGCGGCGTGGCGCCTGCCGCCTGTGCGGGATTCTCGCTGGGCGAGGTCGCCGCGCTCACCTTTGCAGGAGCGTTCGATACGCGAGCGGGCTTTGAGCTCGTGTGCGAGCGCGCGGCGCTGATGGCCGCGGCTGCCGAGCGTCACCCCGGCGGTATGCGCGCCGTCATCAAACTTGATGCTGCGCAAGTCGAGAACCTGGCTGCGCAGGCCGGCGAGGACTGCTGGCCGGTCAACTACAACAGTCCCCAGCAGACGGTTGTGGCCGGAGCGCCCGATGCGCTGCAGACCCTCGACGTCCTAGTAAAAGAGGCTGGCGGCCGCGCCATGAAGGTCGCGGTGTCGGGTGCATTTCATAGCCCCTATATGGCCGAGGCGACCTGTGGCCTTGCCGCATATATTGAGGCCGGTCACGCGCCGTCCCCGTTGCTCATTCCTGTTTTGGCAAATATGACAGCGGCGCCCTATCCGGCGGACCCCCAGACGGCATCGGATGTCTTGGCCAATCAGGTGAGCAATGCCGTGCGCTGGGTCGATACGCTGCATGCTCTGCAGGATCAAGGCATCGACACATTTATTGAGGTCGGCCCCGGCAAAACGCTGTCCGGCCTGATCAAGCGTACGTTGAGCGACGTTCGTGTGTATTCGTGCGAGACGGCCGAGCAGGTCGCAGCTATTGCCGACGAGCTCGCATAGTCCACAGGGCTGTAACCCGAAAGGAATGACATGGGCAACTTGAACAATGGCGCGCTCGAGCGCAACGACTCACGTCGCGTGGCACTGGTCACGGGCGGCTCGCGGGGTATCGGCCGCGCCTGCGCTATCGGTCTGGCGGAGGATGGCTACGATATCGCCGTCGTCTATGCCGGTAGCGCAGATGCGGCGCGCGAGACGTGCGAAGCCTGTGAGGCGGCTGGCGCCACGGCGCGCTCATATCAATGTGACGTGGCCGACCCCGCTGCCGTCAACGCGTGCGTGGAAGCGGTCCTCAACGACTTTGGCTCCATTTGGGCGCTCGTCAACAACGCTGGCATCACCCGCGATGGCCTGCTCATGCGCATGGGCGATGACGCCTTCGATCGCGTGCTCGATGTCAATCTTAAAGGAACGTTTAACACGACGCGTGCGCTCACCAAGACCTTTATGCGCCAGCGCGGCGGCTGCGTCGTCAACATGAGCTCGGTTGTGGGCCTGATGGGCAATGCCGGGCAGGCCAACTACGCCGCCTCCAAGGCGGGCGTCATCGGTCTGACCAAGGCAGTAGCGCGCGAGCTTGCGTCCCGCGGCGTACGAGTGAACGCGGTCGCTCCCGGGTTTGTCGAGACCGATATGACGGCAAAGCTCTCGGAGAAGGTGTGTACGGTAACCGAGGAGCAGATTCCCCTTAAGCGTATGGCGCAGCCCGAAGAGGTGGCCGGTGTGGTGCGATTTTTAGTGAGCGATGCGGCTGCCTACATTACGGGCGAAGTCATACGCGTCGACGGCGGAATGGCGATGTAGAAACCAGGGCCGAAGAACGGCTTGGATGAGGAGACCATGATGGAACAGAGAGTTGCAATCACCGGCATAGGTGCCGTATCGCCGCTCGGCAACACCGCGCTTGCCACCTGGGCGGCAATGTGCGCTGGCACGTGCGGCATCGGCCCGATTACGCACTTCGATACCGATGCGTTTGCCGTCAAGGTAGCGGCCGAGGTCAAGGGCTTTGACGGCAACGAGTACTTTGGCAAGCGTGACGCCAAGCACCTGGACCCCTGCGTCCAGTTTGCCCTGGCGGCGTCAGACGAGGCCATGCACGATGCGGGCTTTGATGTCGAGGGCGCCATCGATCGCGAGCGCCTGGGCGTCTACGTGGGTTCGGGCGTGGGCGGCATGCAGACACTCGTCGACAACGTCCACACGATCGCCGATCGGGGACCTCGCCGCGCATCGCCCTATATGATTGCGATGATGATTCCCAATATGGCATCGGGCAATATCGCGATCCGCCACAAGGCAAAGGGCCCGACCCTGCCCGTGGTGACCGCCTGCGCGACCTCGGCCCATGCCGTGGGCGAGG
>CABSYH010000037.1:0-10650 GCA_902481965.1 uncultured Collinsella sp. | reverse complement strand
TACGAGATTCCTCTACGTCTCGTGGGCTCGGAGATGTGTATAAGAGACAGATACCTGCGAGACTGGCGTTGACGTCGCAGGTGGCATTGTCTGCCGTAACGCCGAGCAGCAGCTGGGCGTCGTGAGCCTTACGCTCCACTCCAAGCAGCCCAAGCGCTCGGTTATCAGCTTCGACAAGTGTTATATCGAGGTCAACGAGTATCCGCGTGCCGACCATGCGACCATCGTGTGGACTGCAGACGGTCACCGCGAGGAGGTCCACACTGGCACCGAGGCCTACGCACTGTGCTACGAGATGGCCGACCTGGAGAAGGCCGTTGCCGGCGATGATTCTAAGCGCGAGCTTCTGGGCTATGCTTCCGATGTTATGGAGCTGATGACCAAGCTCCGCGCCGATTGGGGAGTCGTGTACCCCGAGGAGGAGTAAGCGATGCTTGCGGAAGATAGGCTCAACGAGATCGTGTCGATGGTGCAGCAGACCGGCTCGGTTACCGTGCCGGAGCTTGCTGAGGCCCTGGGCGTGACGGCGTCTACTATTCGGCGCGACCTGCAGACGCTCGACCGAGCACACCGTATCGCCAAGGTGCACGGAGGTGCGACAAGTCTGGAGCGCGCGCACGTGACGCGCGACCTGACGATCAGCGAGCGCAGTGATCTCCATAACGATGACAAGGAGCGCATCTGCGCCCGTGCCGCGGCCCTGGTGGAGCCCGAGAGCTTTGTGTACATCGATTCAGGTTCGACGACGCTTAGGCTCATCGAGCATCTTCCGCGCCTTGAGGGCGTCACCTATGTGACCGACTCCGTGCTCCATGCTCAGCATCTCGCTCTGCGCGGCATGCGCACCGTGGTGCTGGGCGGCGAGCTCAAGCCCGAGACCGAGGCGCTCGTCGGTCCCGACGCCTTGGCAACCCTGGACCGCTATAACTTCAACTGCGGCTTTTGGGGTTCCAATGGCATCGCCGTCGAGCAAGGTCTCACCACACCGGATATCGAGGAAGCGCAAGTCAAGCGTATCTCGATGCGCCATACCGCCAAACGCTTCGTAATCTCAGACGCCAGCAAATTCGGCATGGTGGCGCCCGTCAAGTTCGCGGACTTCCGCGACGCAACGATTATTACCACGGGCGAGGTCCCCGCCAAGTACCGGGCAATGGACAACGTCATCACGGTCTAGCAGCAGGGGACGGGCTAAGGCCAAAACCACCGCGAAGGGGCAGGAACCTTTGTGGCGGTTTTGACGTTTGTCCAGATAAAACCTGCCAAAATAAACCTGTCCCTTTTCGGCAGGTTTTAGGGCTCCCAGGGGCAGGGGGCTTCGATGTGGATGTGCTCGCCGGTTACGGGATGCGTGAAGGACACGCTGTGGGCGTGGAGCATCAGGCCGCAGGGACGCGGCGTTCCGTACAGGTCGTCGCCTACCAGGGGATGACGCTCGCTCGCCAGATGCACACGGATTTGGTGCTTGCGGCCGGTGAGCAGCTCGACATCGATATACGAGCGCGTGGGCAGGCCACGACGGCTCTTAAGACGCTTGAGCACCTTCACGCGCGTCTGAGACGGCTTGCCGCTGGCGCCGACGCGCATCTTGCGGCTGTCGTGACGGTCGCGGGCGATGGGCTTGTCGATGAGCTTTTCGTTCCAGTCGATCTTGCCCTCGGCGAGCGCCAGGTAGTGCTTTTCGAAAGCGTGGTCGATGACCATCTGGTCAAAGGCGGGCTGCGTCTGCTTGTCAAGCGAGAACAGCACCACGCCGGTGGTGTCGCGGTCTAGGCGGTTGAGCGGCTGCATATCGGTCGCGGCAAAGCCGTCGCCCATCGCCAGCAGCAGGTCGCTGGCGTAGTCGGTGAGTGTGCGCTCGCCGGTGCCGTCGCCGTGGACGATCATGCCGGCGGGCTTGTCGATGGCCATGAGCCAGGCGTCGCAGTAGAGGACTTGAGGTTCTTCGTTCACGTGTAAGCCTTTCGGTTAGCTGATTCCCACAAACATGCAGCCCGAGGTCGCCCCGCGTAGGCGGGCGGCGGGCTTGCGGCCGGCCTGCGCGGCTTCGACGGCACGACGGACGCGGGCGGCGGCACGGCCCACCTCATCTGCCTCGAGCAGCGTTCCGTCCACCATGAGACGACGCACGCCGGCATCGAGCAGCTGAGGAATCTGCGGCGTGAGGTCGATGGGGTAGGCATCGTACAGGCGAGAGCGGCCGTGGATGTCGGTGCGGACGGGCATGACCTTTCCGTCGATATTCTTGAGCGAGAGCTTGCGGGCACGCAGACGGCAGTTGACACAATCGTGGATGCAGCCGTTGGCAACCTGCAGAATGCAATGCTCGCTTGTCATGACGCGCGGGCGGCCAAAGACGGTGATGCCCAAAGCCGCGGGCGCGGCGGCACCGAGCGAGACAATCTCGTCGAGCGTGATTTCGGGCGAGAGCCAAAACGCACCGGCTCCGCGCTCGGCAAGCGCCTCCATGCAGGGCGTGTTGTGCACCGGCAGGCAAGAGCGAATTTCGGCCGTGGCGCCGGCCTGCGCGGCTACGGCGAGCTCGGAGATATTACCGACGGCGACGGTAGCTCCGGCATTGATCCAGGGATCGACGCGCTCGTGGTCGACGGCGCGGCAGACCTCGTCGAGTACGGGTACGATGCCCTGCTCAAACGCATCGGAGGGGGAGAGCTCGGCCGCATCGAGCGCATCGGTGGTCATGTAGATGCGCGTGGCGCCCTCGGCGCGAGCTGCCTCGGCGGCTTCGAGCGTGGTGACGGCGGCGCAGATCTGCGGCTCATCGCGGTAATGCTCGGGCATAGCGCGCGTACATTTGTCGAGCACCGGAATCTCGAGAGTTTTCGCGCGCTCCTCGTACGGCGCCAGAATGGCCTCTTCCAGCGCCTTGCAAGCGGCGGCGCGCACCTTGTGAACGGCGGAGAAGCCCATGCCGCAGCCGGCGTCGAGCGAAACGTCAAAGCTCGCTGCCTCAAAGGGCGAGGAGCCCATGCGGCCCACATGCTCAACCAGGTCTGCCGCCTCGACGGCGCGGGTCTTGGCGGCCTCGACGGTGAAGCCTGTGGCGGTGGCGGTGAGCGCGGGGCTGTCACAGCAGGTGAGTGTGACGGTAAACGGCTCGCCCAGGCGCGCCACGACGGACGCATCAACAGCTCGGCGGCGCAGCACATCGCGCTTGAGCGCGGCGCCGGCGGCGTCGATGGCACGCTGGCTGCGAATCACGCGGACGCGGCAGCCCTCGGGCATGCTGCGGGGTACGCGACATTCGATGATGTCGCCTGCGGCGGCATCATCGGCAGCAATGGTGGTCAGGAACTGGTCAAACTCGTTATCGTGGCGAAGCTCCAGCAGGTCGCCTTTGCCCACGGGCTCAAACAGCTCAATGCGGGCGATGGCGGCGCGGCGACGGCGGTCGTCGGGCTTGAGACCGCGCACATCGCGGTTGGCCGGGCGGCTGCCCAGCACCGTGCCCACGATCTGGCCGCGGTTGTTGGAACGCTCGTAGCTCATCATTTCGTCGCCCGAGGTGCCGTCCTGATAGGCGTGCGTAAAGTCGCGGTTGAAGCAGCGCTTGAGCTGGCGCTGGCGGGCGGCATCCTCATCCTTAGAGGTCGAAACATCGGCAAGCATGTCATCAATCTGATGACGATACACGTCGACGATGGAATACACGTAATCGGGGGCCTTCATGCGGCCCTCGAGCTTGAGCGATGCGGCGCCGGCGTCATACAGACGGCGAACAAGCTGCGACGTGTTGGTGTCGCGCGGGCACAGCGCGCGCTCGCGACCGGCAGGGGAGAGCGAGCGGCCGTTCTCGTCGATCAGCTCGTAAGGCAGACGACAGGGCTGAGCGCACATGCCGCGGTTGGCCGAGCGGCCCGCCATGGCAAAGCTCGACAGCAGGCACAGACCCGAGTAGCAAAAGCAGATGGCACCGTGGCTAAAGACCTCAAGGTCCACATCGGGCGCGGCGTTGTGAATGGCGGCGATCTCGTCGATGGAAAGCTCGCGCGAGAGAGTCACGCGGTCGGCGCCCTGCTCGCGGCACCAGATAGTTCCGCGGTCGTCGTGGATGTTTGCTTGGGTTGAGATATGCGTCTCGATGCCGGGCATGGTGCGCTTGACTTCAAAGAACAGGCCCCAGTCCTGGATGATAAAGGCGTCGGCGCCCAGCGTGGAGCAGCGATGGATGAGCTGCAGTGCATCGCCCATCTCGGACTGCTTGATGACGATGTTGACCGTGACGTAGACGCGCGACCCGGCTAGATGCGCGGCGCGGCAGGCTTGCTCAAAGGCCTCGTCGGTAAAGTTGGTTGCCTTGCGGCGGGCGTTGAAGCTGCCCATGCCGCAGTAGATGGCATCGGCGCCCGCGGCGAGCGCGGCGGCAAAGGGCTCCGGGCCTCCGGCGGGGGCCAAAAGCTCGGGCCTGCGGTTAGTGGTTCGGCTGGCGGTTGCGGTCATATCCTGCCTTTCAAAATGCTCAGATATTCAAAAGTATAGTGGCGTCGCTGCGGTGGGCGACGCCCGTGCTCCAAGCTGGATAAAGTCTTCAGCAGCTTGGACTGGCTGTTCCACATGAGAACCGTTCAGCGGTTCGGGGAAACCGTTGGGCGATAAAATATTCTCGCAACGTGATAATAATCTTGCATCGCGCGGAAACCTTGAGTACTATCCCAATCAAGCGCGGTGTTCAAACCGAACTGTGCCTCCCGGTGTGAACACCGCGCTCACGCTCTCTCAATTGATCGTAAGGAGAAAAACATGAGCAAGACCGTCGTGTCTTCCGATAACGCACCCGCAGCCATCGGCCCGTATTCCCCCGGTATCCAGGCCGGCAACATGGTGTTCCTGTCCGGCCAGCTGGGTATCGATCCCGCGACCGGCAAGATGCCCGAGGGCGTCGAGGCCCAGGCCAAGCAGTCCCTCGCCAACGTTGAGGCCCTGCTGACCGCTGCCGGCGCCACCTTTTCCGATGTCGTCAAGACCACGGTCTACCTGGCCGACATCGCCGACTTCGCCGCCGTGAACGAGATCTACGCCTCCAAGTTCGAGGCCCCGTTCCCCGCGCGCAGCGCCTTCCAGGTTGCCGCCCTTCCGGCTGGCGGTCTGGTCGAGATCGAGGTCGTCGCCGCCCTCTAAGGTGTTGGCCACAACTAAACATGACATGCAAAAAGACCCTGCAGCGCGTGCGAGCTGCAGGGTCTTTTGTCAAGTGACGGATCGCTTGTGGAGCCGCGCTTCATTTTGCTCGTTAGCCCTCTTTGCGAACTCTTTGCAGGTAGCGGTAGACGCTGGGCTCAGAGATGCCCAGCGCGGCGGCGGCGCAGGCCACGGCGCCCTTGAGCATGAACACCCCGTTACCGTTGAGGTGGCGAATGACGTCCACGCGGTCGCTCTGACCAAGCGACGCTACATCCAGCCCGCGCGCGCTCAGCAACTCGGCAATGCTGCGGTCGATGAGCTCCTGTGTAGACTCCGAAAGGCTTTCGACCTCGATAGGGGCGGGCTCCGTGCGCGTCGGCGCCGCGTCGAAGCACGCCATGAGCTGCTGCGCCATGGCGTTGATGGAGCGCACGGTCGAGAGGTCGGTGTTGACGCAGAGCATACCGACGATCTCATCATTCTCGCGGATAAAGTATGTCGCTGACTCCAACGTCTTGCCGCCGGCACCGCGCCCCTCGTAGCCCGTAATAAACGGCAGGTCGCGATACTTGGCGTCGTGCATGATCTTGAGTGCCAGATCGGTGGCGGGACCGCCGACCTTGCGGCCGCTCACGATGCCGTTGCGAATATCGACGATGGCGTGGTCGGGATCCGAGAAATCGTGCAGCACGATTTCGCTGTTTTTGCCGAGTATCTGCTCCAGAAAATCGACCATCGGCAAAAAGCGACGTACGGTCTCGTTCACGGGCAACTCCTTTGGGTGAAATCGGAAATGTTCATAACAATTTTTTCTCATGGTAACACGCTGCCCATCATCTCGTATATCCGCAGGTACATTGCGTAATGCAGACGAACGGTAGGAATTTAGCGGTAAACGGTTGACCAAAAGAAATGTTAGATGTTATTTTGGTCAGACACTTTCCTGACCTGCGGAAATGCGTAATTTCAGCTGAAGAATAGTCTGATAACAAAAAATTATTATTGAGAATGAGAATCATCTTTAATACGATATGCAATGAAGGCACAACCTCAACCCCGCACTGCGTCACAATAGAGCGTCAGATGCGAAAACAACTACTTCGAGGATTGGTGGTCAAATGACCCAGGAGACGGTTACGAACGGCACTGAAGCCCTGTTCACTCGCGAAGGCATGCCTCCCGTTAAGGAAATGATCCCGTGTGCCCTTCAGCACGTACTGGCATCGTTTGCCGGCATCATTACCCCGGCGGTCATCATGGCCGGCGTCTACGGCTTTAATAGCCAGCAGAGTACCGACATCATCCAGGTCGCGCTCATTCTTTCGGCGATCGACACGGCCCTTCAGGCCTTCGCTCCCTTCCGTCGCATCGGCGGCGGCCTGCCCATCGTCATGGGCGTTTCGTTCGCGTTCCTGCCGGCCCTGCAGGCCATGGGTGCCTCGGGCTTTAGCTTTGGTGCGCTGCTGGGTGGCGAGATCGTCGGCGGCGCCGTCGCGGTCCTCTTTGGTCTGGCCTACAGCAAGATCAAGTGGCTGTTCCCGCCCGTCGTGACCGGTACGGTCATCTTCTCCATCGGCGTTTCGCTGTATCCCACGGCCGTCAAGTATATGGCCGGCGGTATGGGTACGCCGCTGTGGGGCACCCCGCAGGCCTGGTGCGTCGCTCTTATCACCTTCGCCGTGGTCTTTGCGCTCGCCAACTTTGGCAAGGGCACGCTCAAGCTGGGATCCGTGTTCTTTGGCATGATCGTTGGCATGATCGTCTCCATCCCCTTTGGCATGATCGACTTCTCCAGCGTCGCCACCGCTCAGGTCTTCGCTCTTCCCAAGCTCATGCCCTACGCGCTCGAGTTTGATCCCGAGGTCTGCATTACCCTCGCCGTCGTGTTCCCCATGGTTGCCATCCAGGTTATCGGTGACGTCTCCGCCGCCTGCCTGGGCTCCATCGACCGTATGCCCACCGAGCGCGAGCTCTCCGGCGCTATCGTGTCCCAGGGCCTCACCTCTATGGTCGGCGGTCTGCTGGGCGGTCTTCCCACCAGCGCCCTTGGCCAGAACGTGGGCATCATCTGCTCCAACAAGGTCGTCAACAAGTGGGTCTTTGTGATCATTGCGGCCGTCTTTGCCATCGCCGGTCTGTTCCCGCAGCTCTCTGCCGTCCTTTCCGCTATCCCGCAGCCCGTCATCGGCGGCGCGACCGTCGGCGTCTTTGGCACCATCACCATGAACGGCGTGCGCATGTTCACCCGCGAGGGCCTCACGCAGCGCACTACCACCATCGTCGGCACCTCCGTCGTCTTTGGCCTGGGTATCTGGATGGCCAGCGGTTGCCTTGCCGGCGAGGGTATGCCCGCCTGGGTGTCCACCGTCATCGGCTCCAATGCCGTAACCCCCACCGCTATCATGGCCATTGTCCTTAACCTGATCCTTCCGCAGACGCCGGTCGTGGCTCAGCACATCGATGCCGCCAAGGACGCTGCCGTGGATCTGGTCTTGCCCGAGAGCAAGAAGTAACCAATTCGGTGCTATTCGTCGGCGGATGCATCGCCTCGTCCGCCGACGCCATGCGGCACCAAGCCGCACTTCAAAGGGTTTGTCCCTTTGGTGAAGCGTTGACGGGAGAGGGCCCGTTTCCGGTGTAGGCCGGCGCTTCGCACTCCGCCATGTCAGAGGTGTCAAACCCCGCCTCTGATGTTGAAGGGAGCATCCATGCTTCTGGTCGCTAACGGTTCCGTCTTTACCCGCAACGCTCAGACCCCGTTTATTCCAAACGGTGCGGTCGCCATTGACGGAGATACGATCGTCGAAGTGGGCCCCGAGCGCGAGCTCAAGGCCAAGTACCCGGATGCCGAGTACGTCGATGCCCAGGGCAACCTCATCATGCCCGGACTCATCAACTGCCACACCCACATCTACTCGGGTCTGGCCCGCGGCCTTGCCATTAAGGGCTGCAACCCCACCAACTTCTTGGAGAATCTCGAGCAGCAGTGGTGGAAGATCGACGACAACCTGACGCTCGACGGCACCAAGGCCAGCGCCTATGCTACGATTTTGGACTCCATCCGTGATGGCGTCACCACGATCTTCGATCACCATGCGAGCTTCTGCGAGATTCCGGGAAGCCTCTTTACCATTAAGGACGCAGCTCAGGAGCTGGGCATGCGTTCGTGCCTGTGCTACGAGGTCTCCGATCGCCGCGGCCAGGAAAAATGCGACCAGGCCATTGCCGAGAACGCCGAGTTTGCCCAGTGGGCCGCCAAGGAACGTCGCGATAACGACAACCACATGATCGCCGCCATGTTTGGCGGTCACGCCACCTTTACGCTTTCGGACGAGACCATGGACAAGATGGCCGAGGCCAACAACGGTCTGACCGGCTTCCACATTCATGTGTGCGAGGGCATGAATGACGTTTGGGACTCCCGCCTCAACCGCGGCGGCATCAGCCCCGTCGAGCGCCTGCTGCAGCACAACCTGCTGGGTCCCGACACCATGCTCGGCCACTGCATCCACGTGACGCCCGCCGAGATGGATATCGTCAAGGAGTCTGGCACCTGGCTCGTCAACAACCCCGAATCCAATATGGGCAACGCCGTGGGCTGCGCCCCCGTGCTCGAATTCTTCCGCCGCGGCATTCCCGTGTGCATGGGCACCGACGCCTACACCCACGATATGCTCGAGAGCCTTAAGGTCTTCCTGATCATTCAGCGCCACAACGCCGCCATGCCCAACGTGGGCTGGTGCGAGGCCATGACGATGCTGTTCGAGAACAACGCCAAGATGGCGAGCAAGTATTTCGATCGCAAGCTCGGTGTGCTTGAGCCCGGCGCTGCCGCCGACGTCATCGTCATGGACTACAAGCCCTTTACGCCGCTGAGCGAGGAGAACATCGACGGCCACATGCTCTTTGGCATGATGGGCAAAAACTGCCGCACCACCATCATCAACGGTCGCGTCCTGTACAAGGATCGCGAGTTCGTTGGCATTGATGAGGACAAGATCAACGCGTGGACCATGGCTGAGTCCAAGAAGCTCTGGAGCACGCTCAACGATCGCGCCTACTAATTACAAGTAGATTCACGCGCGTCGGATGTTTCGCCGCATCGGACGCGCGTATAGGCGACCTCCGCGGGGTCGCCGGCGCTGTGCTAGCGCTACACCGTATTTGCGCCCGCCGCGCGGTCTCGCCGGGCGTTACAGAGAGGAGCTCATTATGAGCGACATCATGAGGCCGATCCCGTTTTCGCAGCTGATGAACTGGATCATCGAGGAGCACAAGTCCCAGGACGCCATCTTTGGCGTGCGCAAGATGGTCACGACCAACCAGGAGGGCGCGCTTCCCATTTTTGACGAGCGCATCGAGACTCCGTTTGGCCCGGCCGCCGGCCCCAACACGCAGCTTGCCCAGAACATCGTGGCATCCTATGTGGCCGGTTCCCGCTTCTTTGAGCTCAAGACCGTCCAGGTTATGGACGGCGAGGAGCTCTCCAAGTGTGTGAACAAGCCCTGCATTGTGGCGCAGGACGAGTGCTACAACTGCGAGTGGTCGACCGAGCTCGAGGTTCCGCAGGCCTTTGCCGAGTACGTGAAGGCATGGTTCGCATGCCACCTCATCGCTCGCGAGTACGGCCTGGGTAGCCCGGACGGCTTTGTCTTTAACATGTCCGTGGGCTATGACCTGGAGGGTATCAAGAGCCCCAAGGTCGACGCCTACATCGAGGGCATGAAGGACGCCAGCGGCTCTGACGTCTGGAACGAGTGCCGCGCATGGGCGCTCGCCAACCTGGACAAGTTTGAGCATGTCGACGCCGCGTTTGTCGAGTCCATCCCGGCACGCATCTCCAACTCCATCACCGAGTCTACCCTGCACGGCTGCCCGCCGGCCGAGATCGAGCGCATCGCGACCTACCTCATCACCGAGAAGGGCCTCAACACCTACATCAAGTGCAACCCCACGCTGCTGGGCTATGAGTTTGCCCGCCAGCGTCTGAACGAGCTGGGCTTTGACTACATCGTCTTCGACGATACGCACTTCCGTGAGGACCTGCAGTGGGCCGACGCCGTGCCCATGTTCGAGCGCCTGATCGCTCTGTGCGCCGAGCGCGGCCTGGAGTTTGGCGTCAAGCTCACCAACACCTTCCCCGTCGACGTGACGAGAAACGAGCTGCCTTCCACCGAGATGTACATGTCCGGCCGTTCGCTGTTCTCGCTGACCATCGAGGCCGCCCGTCGCATTACCGAGCAGTTCGATGGCAAGCTGCGCATCAGCTACTCTGGCGGCGCCACGGTCTACAACATCCGCGCCCTGTACGATGCCGGCATTTGGCCCGTCACCCTGGCGACCGACGTGCTCAAGCCCGGTGGCTACGAGCGCTTTAGCCAGATGGCTGGCGAGTTCGCCGATCTGGACGGCAAGCCGTTTGAGGGCGTCTCTCTCGAGGCCGTGACGGCGATCCAGGCCCTGTCTCTTATACACATCTCCGAGCCCACGAGACGTAGAGGAATCTCG